>JBIKIR010000098.1:0-2636 GCA_044361475.1 Luteolibacter sp.
GCGGCGCAGAGGCTCGCGCCTTGGATCCAGGAAATATTTTTGCCCTTGATGGAGAACATCTGCCGCAATTCTAGCGGCTTTGGTGGACACTTCAACCCCGAGCAGGTGGGAAATCGGGCTTTTGAAGGGGGAGTGGTAAAATTTCCATTTCGCTGAAACTCGGTCATGACAAAATCTTCCCGCCGCCTACACTGGCGCGCGTGAGCTATCAGGTTTTTGCCCGAAAATACCGTCCCCGGACCTTTGACGATGTGTTGGGTCAGGATCATGTGGTGGTGACCCTTCGCAATGCGATCCAGCAAAACCGTCTGGCGCATGCCTATCTGTTTGTCGGGCCGCGGGGTACGGGCAAGACCTCGACCGCGCGGATTTTTGCCAAGGCCTTGAATTGCACCAGCGGGCCGAAGGTGGATTTCGATCCCAACGAAGATGTCTGTGTCGAGATTGCCGAAGGGCGTTCGCTTGATGTGCTTGAGATCGACGGAGCCTCAAACAATGGCGTCGAGCAGGTGCGCGAGTTGCGGGATTCGGTGAAATTTGCGCCGAGTCGGGGTCAGTTTCGGATCTATTACATCGACGAGGTCCACATGCTTTCGAATGCGGCGTTCAATGCCTTGCTCAAGACGCTCGAAGAGCCGCCGCCGCATGTGAAATTCATTTTTGCGACCACCGAGGCGCACAAAATTTTGCCGACGATTTTGTCGCGGTGTCAGCGTTTCGATTTGCGGCCGATTCCGACGCAGTTGATTGCCGATCACTTGCTGCACATTGCGGGCAAGGAGGGCATTGATCTTGATCAGGCTGCCGCGTGGGCGATCGCCAAGGGGGCGGATGGCGGCATGCGTGACGCGCAGTCGATGCTCGACCAGCTTGTGGCGTTCTGCGGTGACCGGATCGTTGAGGAAAATGTGCTTGATGTGTTCGGGTTCACCTCGCGTGAAAAGGTTGCGAATCTCACTACCGCCCTTTTATCGCGCGACACGCCGACCGCTTTGTCGTTGATCCAGAAAGAATCCGAGAGTGGTCGCGATCTTTCGCAGTTGTTGGGCGAGTTGATCGGGTGCCTGCGTGCCTTGCTCGTGGCGAAGTTGGATCCTGCGGCGGATGGCGAGGGGATTCCTGCCGAACTTTGGCAAGCCTTGTTGGCTGCGAGTTCGGCCTATGAAGCAGATCGCATTCTGGCGGCGATCGATGTCTTTGCCGAGACCGAGAGTCGAATGAAATGGGCGACCAACAAGCGCCTGCATTTCGAACTTGGAGTGATCAAGTCGATCCAGTCGCTGGGAGAATTTCGCATCACCGATGTCATCAAGGTCCTCAAGAAAGGCATCAGTGCAGGTGGCGACGATTTTTCCGTTCCGGTGGAGGTGGCTCCGACGCAGGCGGCACAGGTGTCGGCTTCTGCACCAGCGCCTAAGCTTGAAGAGGTCAAGCCCGTGGCGGCAGTGCCAGTTAAACCGGTGGCCAAACCTGCCGCGAAATCCAAATCATCAGCGTTGGATTCGCTTGCGTCGTTGATCGAATCAGCCCCCGAGGTCAGCGAGCCGATTGCCCCGCCAGAGCCACCGAAGCCCGAGCCGAAGGGGCAAATCGTCGAGGCGCCGACACCCAAGGAGGCTACGGCGGATGATTCGTTTTATCAGGACCCGCTCGTGTTGGCTGCCTTGAAAAAATTCGAAGGCAAAATTGTCGGCGCGTGAAAATTTTTCCACACTCATCAACCATTCCATTATGAACATTGCCAAACTCATGAAGCAGGCCCAGCAGATGCAGGCCGGGCTTGCCGCCAAACAGGAAGAACTCGCCAAACAGACTGTCGAATCATCGGTGGGCGGCGGAAAGGTGACGGTCACCGCCAATTGCGCGGGTGATGTGTTGTCGATCCGGATTGACCCTTCGGTGGTTGATCCTGCGGATGTTGAATTTCTCGAGGAGCTCGTACTCAAGGGGGTGCAGGATGCCGTGAACAGCGGCAAGGAAAAGGCTGCGGCAGAAATGAAAAAACTCACGGGCGGGCTGGGCATTCCCGGGATGTGAGTTGGGCGCGGCCGAAATCAGGCCGTGAGTTTTTCTCGCAGTGATGCGATGGCATCTTGCGGGTGTGCGGCGGAGAGGCTGACGCGGAGTCGTGCGGTGTTGCGTGGCACGGTGGGGAAGCGGATGGCTGGGACGAGGAAGCCGGCGTCGATGAGAGCGTTGGCCGCGGACAGTGTCGCTTCGTTGGATCCGAGGATGTGGGGAATGATGGGGATTTGGGAATCGCCAGATGTGAGAGTGGTGATGTTTTCGCGCAATGTTTTGCGGAGTGCGTCCCCTTCTTTGGAGCGGATGATTTGCAGTGAAGTGAGTGCCGCGCTGGCGATCGCCGCTGGCGGGGCGGTGGAGTAAATGAAGGGTCGGGCTTTGTTGATGAGGAGCTTGATCCAATCCTGTGAAGCGCAGACATAGGCGCCGGAGAGGCCGGCGGCTTTGCTGAGTGTGCCCATTTGAAAGGTGATGCGGTGGGCGACATTTTCCTGTTCGGCGAGGCCCATGCCGCTGGGGCCGAGGACGCCGAAACCGTGTGCTTCGTCGAGCAGCAACATCGCGTCGAATGCTTCGACGACATCGAGCAAGTTCGACAGCGGGCAAATCGT
>JBIKIR010000064.1:0-8262 GCA_044361475.1 Luteolibacter sp.
GTAGCCCCTGTAGCCCCTGTAGCCCCTGTAGCCCCTGTAGCCCCTGTAGCCCCTGTAGCCCCTGTAGCCCCTGTAGCCCCTGTAGCCCCTGTAGCCCCTAGCGTAGCCGCCAACGAAAACCCTTTCAATGCCCAGGATATTGAGATCCCCCAGCTCCCCCAGCTCCCTCAGCCCTACGCGCCCTGGGGCAATCGCACTGAGTTCGAAAAAAAGTGGGGCGATGATGGATCATCCACAATAGTCGTTGACGCCAGCGGAATTCTTTTATGGCGAGACAAAAATGGCGCGGCAGCGACCATACCCAACAATGGCACCGCCGCGCGGCTCACAGCCAGCAACGAGGGATTTGATCAAAAGGTGTTTGATCGAAAGCTGGGTGAGCTAATAGCGCGAGGAGCGAACCCTGAGTTCTCTAGCAAATACCCAGTCCGCAGCGAAGGACTCGTAGCAACGCAAGGCGAAAGTATGATAACCGGTGCTGGCCCAAGATCATCTCAATCTGCAGGCCGCACAGCAGCTGATTTTAGTGGGGAAATAATCCCACATGTGAGTTGGAATCCTGGCGTCTCATTAAGCACGCGGCGAAAAAATGTGACGGCCGGTCCAGTACCATCGAAAAGTCAACCAGGCGAAAAATACGAGGCCACAGAAAATCTCCCTTGGAAAAAAACCCAACTTGATGCCATCTCCACATTCTCGATCGATGTCGACAACGCCTCATACTCAAACATACGTCGTATGATTCACAGCGGTACCTATGTACCTCGAGATGCAGTACGCATCGAAGAATGCGTGAATGCATTCGATTACAATTATCCAGCACCTAAAGGCGATGCAGCGTTTGCGGTAAGTTCGAGCCTTGCGACATGCCCATGGTCACCTGAAAATTCCTTGGTTCGAATTGCCATCAAAGGCAAGCCCTTGGAGACAAAAAATCGCCCAGCATCCAATCTGGTATTTCTTATTGATGTATCAGGATCAATGAACAGTCCTGACAAACTTCCACTGGTCAGGAATTCAATGGATAATTTGGTTCGTCAACTCGACAGTCGTGACCATGTCGCAATCGTAGTCTATGCAGGGAACGAGGGCGTGACTCTGCCTTCGACAAGAATGGATGCGCAGGGTCGTGATAGAGCGATTGCAGCAATTGCCAATCTTGAGGCAGGCGGATCGACCAATGGCGGCGGTGGCATCTCCCGAGCATATGAACTGGCTAAAGAACAATTCATTTCCGGTGGAACGAACCGGGTCATCCTCGCAACGGACGGAGACTTCAATGTGGGTCTGACCCATCAAGAAGAGCTTGTAGATATGGTGAAAAATAAGGCAAAGGACGGAATCTATCTTACGGTGCTTGGTTATGGCACGGGCAATCTCAACGATGCGATGATGGATGCCATCACCCGTGACGGAAACGGAAATTATTATTACATCGATTCCACAAAAGAGAGCGATCGGATCTTCAAAACCAATCTTGTTGGAACCTTGGTGACGATTGCCAAAGACGTCAAAATTCAGGTGGAGTTCAATCCAGTCAAAGTCGAAGAATATCGATTGCTGGGGTATTCCAATCGCGTTCTGGCAAACGAGGATTTTTCCAATGATAAAGTAGATGCCGGAGATATCGGTTCAGGTCACACGGTGACTGCTTTTTATGAGATCGTTCCGCGTAAAACGGAAAATAAAGCGGATGGATTGAAATACCAGAAGCCGAAAAAAAAGGGATCTGTTTCCGACGAATGGATGAACATCAAACTACGCCATAAGTCGCCGGAAGGAAATGTTAGCCGCCTAACGGAGTTTGCCCTCAAAGGAAATCCAACAGAGTTTGACAAGGCCGACAAAGATTTTCGTTTCGCCAGCGCGGTGGTCATGTTTGGCATGAAATTGCGCAACAGCGAGGAATTAAACCATATCGGCTGGGATAAGGTACAATCGATTGCCGAACTTTCTTTAGGCAACTACAATCCCGAAAATCGCAATGAGTTTGTGGAACTTGTTAAGAAACTCCAAAATCAGCCTGGATATTATCAATCAGTCACACCAAACAACAATCCAAACAATGCAAATAGCATACCCGAGCCCGCTGAGGTGACCCCTGGAAATTCAAAGTGAAAATAGGTTGTAAAGCTCCTTTAGGTTGACCCCGCACCCCCCATAGCGAAACCTTTGCTCATGGAAATGTCCGAGGACGACTTCACTGACATTCTGCGCAAGGCGATGATTGGAAACGCGCTTCCGCCGGCGGAACTGGCGCGCAGGGCGGAGACGAGCCTCGCGGCACTGAACCGTTTTCAAAAAGGGCAATTCGACGAAACCCTTGCACGCCAGATCGCCACCGTGCTCGGCCTCGATGCGGATGCCTTTGCCTCGATCGGCTCATTTCGACCCGACGCATCCATTCCACCTGAAATTCAACGCCTCGAATTACCCTTCGGCAGTGGGCATGTGAACGCATGGATGCTCGAAGCTGACAACCAAATGATCCTTTTCGACACTGGATATCAGGCCAAGGACCTGCTGGCTGAAATCGATCAACGCTTCGGTCGCCTGCCCGACCGAGTGCTCATCACCCACGCCCACCGCGACCACACCGGCGGCATTCGCAAGCTCCTCCAACACGGCATTCCTATCCACGCCCAAGGCATCCGGGAAACGACCCCGATGAAATCCGGCGATTCGATCCGCATCGGCAAGGTCACCATCTGCGCTTGCGACCTCGCTGGTCATGCGATCCCTGCACTCGGCTATCAGATCGATGGATTGCCAAGCCCAGTACTGATCACCGGCGACGCTCTCTTCGCTGGATCCATCGGCGGCTGCGCCACACCCGAGGCGTATCGCATCGCCCTCAAAAACATTCATCAGGCATTTGAACACAGCCCACCAAACTGCGTCATCCTGCCAGGTCACGGACCCGCCACAACTTGGGGCGCGGAAACAAAACACAATCCGTTCATCGCCGGGTTAGGCCACTCACACATGCTCCTCCATTCCGAAGACGTTGCATGAACTCCTTCTCGCTTCGAGCCGCAATGCTGAGCGATGTCCCCGTCTTAGTGGATCTCATTGCCACTTCAGCTCGCGGCCTCAGTGCAGACGACTACACCGCCGAGCAGATTGAGGCAGCCATCGGGACAGCGTGGGGACTGGATACCCAATTGGTCCAAGACGGAACCTACTTTGTCGTCGAGGCGTCGGGTGAAATCGTCGGCTGCGGCGGCTGGAGCCGACGCCGGACACTCTTTGGTGGCGACGCCCAACAAGGCCGAGACTCTGACCTGCTTGATCCCAGCCATCAGCCCGCCAAGCTCCGCGCGTTCTTTACTCGCCCGGATTGGGCGCGGCATGGAGTCGGGCGGGCGCTCGTTCAGCGTTGCGAGTCCGAGGCACAGGCCGCTGGATTCCTCTCAGTCGAACTCCTCGCTACCTTGCCGGGGACTAGGCTCTATCGCGCACACGGCTACGTCGGCGAAATGAAGGTCGAGTACATGTTGCCCGAGGGCCTTCCCATTCACTTCGTCCCAATGCACAAGACATTGCCATTGGCTAGCAGCGTGGCCTAACCCGCTGGTGAACCGGACCTGCCTTCGGCAGGCCGGTTACCAGTAACGATGAGCGGATCCCGTTGAGCTCAATAAGCCACAAAAAATATTTCCCGTGGCTTATCCAAAAAGTCATTGGGGACTTGCTTACGATTTTGCGGACAGCCAGTGGGATGCGGGAGCTTGGAGAAACTCGGCAATGGGGATGCCTTGTCCGCCGACCAGAAGTTTGGCAGTAGGCCGGTGGGCTTTGTCGAAGGCAGCGACGCCTGGGAGAGTTTCCTTGCGGGCGCCACTTTTGACTTCGATGGCAACCAAGGCATCGCCGCGTTGAAGCACAAAATCAACCTCCAGGTTTCGCTCGCGCCAATAGGCAACTTGAATACCCGTGCCGATAGACGTATTGAACAAATGAGCCCCGACCGCAGACTCGATCAACCGTCCCCATGCATCACCGTCCAAGCGCCAAGCAGCCGGACTGCGTCCCGACTGTGCAGTCATCAGCGCGGTGTTGAGAACTTGCAGCTTGGGGCTTGAAGCGCGTTGACGGATTTGGTTTCCAGAAAACTTTTGCAAACCTGCTACCATGCCAGCGCCTTCAAGAAGCTGGAGATAATGGGCTAAAGTGACGGTGTTTCCAGCATCCACCAATTGGCCAAGCATTTTTTGATAGGCAAGAATCTGCCCCGAATAGGCACAGGCAAGTTGAAACAAGCGCCGCAACAAGGCAGGCTTATCGACCCGGGTAAGCAGCAGGATGTCTCTGGACAGAGTGGTTTCGATCAAGGAATCGTTGATGTACCTCCGCCAGCGTTCAGGGTCTTCCGCCAGCGGTGCGGCACCTGGATAGGCTCCAAAGAGCAGGAATTTTTCCAAATCCCAACCAAAGGCCTCCCGCATCTCGGCAAATGACCAATGGGGAATCGAAATCACCTCGAAACGCCCAGCCAAACTTTCGGTGAGACCGGACTGAATCAGCAAAGGAGAGGAACCGAGCAGTACCACCTTCAATGGCGTATGATCACGAGTATCCGCATCCCAAAGCAACTTAACCACTTCCGGCCAGCGTGCGGCTTTTTGAATTTCATCGATTACCAGCAAAGCGCCATCGGGATGATTGCGAGCTTTGATCCTTGCCAAATCCCATTGCTGCTCAAGCCATGCTTGATCCCGAAGAGTCGGCTCATCGGCAGAGGCGTATTGTGCGGGAATACCCGACGACTCGATGACTTGTTGCACCAAAGTGGTCTTCCCAACTTGCCGCGGACCCGCCAGCACTTGGATAAATCGCCGCGGTTCACACAGGCGGGAAAGCAGTTGGGAATAGAGTTTGTCGCGCTTCATTGAATTTACTCAGAAGAATGAGTAAATTATTATTTTACGCTGAGCAAGCCACATTTTTCCTTATGGATACTGGAAATTCCGCACTAGAAAACGATCAACTCAGCCAGAAACACCGGCCAAATACCCCACGCCCGCCAAGAGGCATAGAGCGCCAAAAATCTATTATCGGCACTCGCCTCAAATCCGCACATCCACCATCGCGCGCTTGCGGCGGAGTTCGATCCACCTTTCATACTGCGCGGAGGTCTTTTTCTTGCGCACGCGCTCTTCGATCATCGGGCGCACCTTTTCCAGCGGTGGTGGCGGACCCAAGGAAATTTTACTGGGCTTGACGATAGTAAAGCCCTGCGGGTCCATCAAGGGGCCCACGACGCTGTCGACCTTGGAGTCAAAAATGATCGCTGCAAATTCGGCTGAAAGATCCGTGCGCGGGACATTTTCCTGAAGTCCGCCACTTTCGGCATAGGCGTCCTTGGAGTGTTCCTTGGCCAATTCCGCGATGTCCTTGCCACCCGCGATCTGCTTGGCGAGATCCTCGGCCAAGGCCAATTGCGCGTCGGGAGTGACAGCCGGATTCGCTGGATCGACCGCCGGAATGAAAATTTTGCGGAAGCTGATCGTATCCTTGCTGAAATCACGAAGCGTCGGCTTCACCGCCTCATACTCGTCGCGAATTTCATTCGGCAATGGCGGTGGCGCGTCGGAAAATTGCTGCGCACGCATCGCCTGCACCACCATTTTTTCGCGCGTCATTTCGCGATACCCTTCCATCGTCAGACGGCTGCGCTTGAGCTCTTCACGAAATTTCACCTCATCGCCGTTGTACAACTCACGCATCTGGCGCTTGACCTCCTCATCGATCAGATAGGGCTTGATCGAAGCACCGAGCTGCTTGAATTCATCAAGGATGATCTGACGGTCGATCAGCTCTTGCATCACGCCAGCCCTGGCTTTTTTGAATTGCTCTTCAAATTCCGCCCCGCGGCGCGGGTACTGCGCGCTGAGTTGTGCATACACCGGCGCGAGCATGAAGGAAACTTGGTTCTTGGTGATGACGCGGCCATTGACCTTTGCCGCGATGCCATTGACCTCAATCGGTCCGCTTGATCTTGCTGCCGCAGGGGCTTGCGCTGATGCCGATGGTGCCATGATGGCAGTTGCGGCGATGACGAGGCTGGCGGTGAATTGATGTTTCATAAGTCGCGCAGGAAAGCACGCGAAGCATTGCGGCAGTCCGTGATGCCCGAATCATCCACTCGACCCCACCGGATGGCAAGCCACTAAAAGTGGCGGAGTCTGCCCTTTTGTGGACGAAATTTACCAACAATGCCGCTAGCGATGAAGGGGTAAATCTGATATGTTCCGCCCATTCGATGGAAACAAACGAAAACCGCAAAGCCCTGAAGATCGAGCCCTTGTTGGGCGGTCTTGCCCTATTGCTGCTTCTCGCAGGCTGTTTTTATGTGCTCAAGCCATTCTCCTCCGCGATTCTTTGGGCGATCATTCTGACCTTCTCACTGCACCCCCTGCAAAAAAAATTCACCCAATGGTTCCGCGGCTCAAAAACCCTCGCAGCTTGCCTCGTCACCCTCATGGTCCTGCTCGTGATCGCCGGACCATTCGTCGTCGTCGGCATCAGCGTTGCCAAGGACGGCAAGGAACTCGCCATCGCCACCAAGGATTGGTTTTTGTCGATCCCTGACACGCCACCCAAATGGATCAGCAAAGCTCCGGTGATCGGCGAAGAACTCGGCAACTACTGGAGCGACATCGCCGCAGACCGCAAGCGATGGATCGAACAGCTCGACAAGGAAGTGGAGTCGCCCATCAAGAACAGGGCAATCGAGGATGACGACGATATCAGGGTCACCCCGCATACAGAGCTGCTCCCGGGGTACACCGAACAAATCCAAGCTGAATCGGCGGACAAGACCACAGCGAAACCCGACAGCGAGTCATCCCCCATCATCTCAATGCTCGGGCGCTTTCTCGCATGGGCCCGCACCGGCCTCATCGCCGTTGGCCTCACGGTCGGTCAAGGGGTCACCCAAATTCTCATCAGCACCTTTCTCGCGTTCTTCCTTTTGCGCGATTCGCCACAACTCGCCGCCCGCCTCAATGTCACCGTCGAGCGCCTCGCCGGCGATCGTGGGCGACAGTTGATCAAAGTCGCGGGCGATACGGTCAGCGGCGTCATCTACGGCATCCTCGGCACAGCGATCGCACAAGCCATCGTCGCAGGCATCGGCTTCACCATCGCCGGCATTCCCGGTGCCGTTCTACTCTCGGTGCTCACCTTCTTTTTCGCCGTCATTCCCTTTGGCCCCCCGCTCATCTGGCTGCCCGCGACGATCTGGCTCTTCGCCAATGAAAAACACGGACTCTCGCTCTTCATGCTGCTCTGGGGCATCTTCGTCATCAGCAGCGTCGATAACCTCCTGCGCCCCTACCTCATCAGCCAAGGCACCAAACTACCCTTTGCGCTCATCTTCTGCGGCGTGATCGGCGGAGCCCTCGCCTTCGGTCTGGTTGGCGTCTTCCTCGGCCCCACACTGCTTGCCGTGGCCTTTCGCCTGATCGAAGAATGGTCATCGGAAAAGCCCGCCATCACATCCGAGTCAGCGGCGGTGAGCATTTAGGCATTGCACGGCCAGCCATGTGGGGCATAACCCGCGCGTGGCGTTGAGTCCATTCAAGCTGGGAGCCGTTCTCGAGGTTTTCGAAAACAATTTTCGCGCGCACGGCGAGATCGGCGCATCGATCAGCATCTGGTGGCGCGGTCATGAGTTGTTATCCCATGCCGCCGGTTGGTGTGAAAAGGAGCAGCTCAATCCATGGAGCGATCAAACCCTCATCCCGGTCTACTCCGCCACCAAAGTCCCTTCGGCCGCAACTTTGCTCCTCGCTCTTGCCAATCAAGGCCTGAATGAAAACACCCCCGTGCGCGAGGTATGGAAAAATTTCCCGATCGCCGACGCAAATTTCTCCCACCTCCTTTCCCACCAATGCGGCCTCGCCATCCTCGATCACGATGCCGATGTGCATGATCACACCGCCGTGGTCGCTGCGATCGAAAATCAAATTCCCACATGGCCGCTCGGCAACGGTCACGCCTACCACCCACGCACCTTCGGCGCGCTCACCGACGAACCCGTGCGCCAACTCACCGGCCAAACCCTCGGTCAATACTGGCGCGAAAAGATCGCAGATCCGCTCGGCCTCGAATTTTGGATTGGATTACCCAGCAACGAGCATCATCGGGTCGCGAGACTCTACCCCGGCAAGGCAGGTCACACGGAAACCAGCGATCCATTCTACCAACAACTCAACTCGCCAAATTCACCAACCCGCCGCGCCTTCACATCACCGC
>JBIKIR010000028.1:0-31339 GCA_044361475.1 Luteolibacter sp.
GTAGCGCAGATCCACGAGCGCTTCACCTATCGCATGCATGACCTTGGCGAGTTCATGAAAGGCCTGCTGCAGCGCTACACCCAGTGGCACAACCGCATCCACGAACGCAGTGGCCGACTTTGGGAAGGCCGCTTCAAAAGCGTCATCGTCGAAGACGGCGTCGCGGCCCGCACCATGGCAGCTTACATCGATCTCAATCCGGTGCGAGCCGGCCTTGTGAAAGATCCGGCCGAATACCGCTGGAGCAGCTATGGCGAAGCGATCGGTGGCGGCGCGAAAGGAAATGGAAAAACCGCGCGTGCAGGGCTGGTTCGCGCATGGGGCGCGCACAAGGGTATGCTTGCGGATGCCGCGTTGTGGTCGGGCGAAATTTCACGCTCGTACCGCAAAATGCTGATGGCCCATGCGGTGGAAAAAACTTCCGAGAGCATCGGACCCGATGGTTCTTTAGTGCGCAAAACAACGCGCAAGGGCATTGCGAAAGAGCCGCACAAAAAGCTCACGCCAGAGGAGCAAGCCGTCAAACAGCAACGCGATGGCGAGATCCCGTTTGCTCGCATGCTTCAGCATCGCATCCGTTACTTCACCGACGGCGCGGTGATTGGCACTCGCATCTTTGTCGACGAAGCTTTTGTAAATTCTCGCACCCGTTTCGGCCCCAAACGAAACTCCGGCGCCCGCAAGATGCGCGGCAATGCCTCTGCCGCCAGTCCCTTAATCTACAGCATGCGCGACCTGCGAAAGGGCGTTGGTTGAGAAACACCGCATTGCCATTTCAACCGCGGGTTTTAACATCGCAACCCATGGATCGCGAATTGGAGACATTCATCCGCTACCTCGCGACCGAGCGCGGACTGTCCGACGCCTATCAGCTCTCGGTACGCCAATCGCTCGACGCGCTCTCCAACTGGTTGCTTCAAAAAAACATCACGCTTGCGAATGTCGGCACCGATGAGCTCGCGGCCTTCCTGAACGTGCGAAAAAATTCCGGCCTCAGTGCCGCGTCGTTGCGCATCACCACCGTTCATCTGAAAATATTTTTTCGCTGGCTAGCCTTGCGCGAAAAACTCCCGATGGATCCGGCTGAGCCCCTGCTCGCTCCTCGCCCGGAACAAACCCTGCCGGAAACTCTGCACGTACAAGAAATCCAAAAACTTCTCGATTCGATCGAAGCCTCAATGCCGCTCGGCCGACGCGACATTGCCATTCTCGAATTGTTTTATTCCTCCGGCCTGCGCCTTTCCGAGTTGTGCAATCTGCGACTTGAAATGCTCGACGAAAAAGAAGGATTCATCCGCGTTACAGGAAAAGGCAACAAAACCCGAGTGGTGAGAGTCGGCTCAAAAGCCCTCACCGCGATCGCCGATTACCTCGCCAATGAAAGGCCTGCGCTGGTTAACAAAAAAACCTCATCGCACCTCTTCATCAGCGTGCGTGGCACCGCGCTCTCGCCTGATCGCATTCGTCAAATCGTTAAGCAACGTGCCACGCGCGCCGGCATCGAACAAAACATTTACCCACATTTGCTCCGACATTCCTTCGCTACCCATCTGCTCGAAGGAGGCGCGGATCTACGAGTGATCCAGGAGCTGTTAGGTCACAGTGACATCTCGACCACGCAGGTTTACACGCATGTCGATCGTCAGCGCCTGAAGTCGCTGCATAAAAAATTGCACCCGCGCGGCTGATTCCCATAGATCACTGTCCCGCAGGAATCTCCGCATTCTCTGGCGTCGCGTATGGCTTGATCTCAAGTGCGCCGCCGCCAGATGCCGGTTTTTCCTCTGCTTTTTCAGCAGGCGCTGTTGGTGCCGCATCAGATTCGTTTTCGGATTCCGGTTTTGCTACGGGAGTCGGTGGAGCAGCGACCTCATGCCGGATCGCTTGGAACAAACGATTATAATTGTGACGCAGCGCCGCGGGAAACGAAACTCTTCCAGCTTCGACAATTTTCTCGCGCAGGAGTTTCTCCGAAAGATTCGCCACCAAGTCCGTGCCGATCTGCACCGCACGATCCGCGCCCACCGCCACCTTGCCGGTCTCGCCTGCGCCGCGAATGACGTCACTGGAAATCGAGCGCCCTTGGATCGCTATGTTGGAACGAGCCGAAACAATTGCGCCCTGGCTGTTGATGGTCACTTCGAGGATCGCATGATCATCGGTCGACAACCATCCGCGCACATGATCGATGCGCACCGAAACAAATATCCCGCCGTCAGGAGTTGGAGAAACTTCGGGGCGATAGGTGCGATAAGCGGCACCCGACAAGGGATACTCCGCCGCCTGCTTGTCGCGCTTTTTCCAACCACCGAGGCTGTCGCCAAAAACTTTTTCATCGATTCTCACCTCGGCCATGGCGGCTGATGCCATTAGCGCCGATGCCACGAGCAAATAGATCATCGATTTCATGAAACCTGCGCGCGTTCCCATGTGCTTATTGACTCCAATCTGCCGGATTATTCAACAAAATCCGCAGGCGCGGCGGTGTTCCGCCCGGCGAAGAGTTTATCCAGTTGCTCTTTTGCCCGCAGCTTGTGCGTCTCCTTGATGTAAGCCGCGACGGTGCCCAGCGCCACAACGATCGTGCTCCAGTCGTCACCGTATCCCACGCCCGGCAGCATGTCGGGAATCAGGTCGGTTGGCAAAATCAGGTATCCCAAGGCCCCAACGATCACACCGCGCGCCCACGCCGGCGTATCGCGATCCTTGAGGCAATTGAAGAGCACAAGCGACGAAAACAGCGTCTTGTGTCCTGCCACCACCACCATGCCCCGCAGCTTGCGCCAAAAGGTTGCCGATGAAATCTCCTCGCCCGCTGACGGCTCATTTCCCATGTGCCGACACCATGCGACAGCCTACACAAATTTCAAATGCGAAACGCGCAAGGCTTCACAAGCTCATTTTGCATCCCCTTGCCCATGGATCTCAATTCGACGGTCATTCGACGGCTTGATGTCGACCGTTCCTCCCGAAAGTTGCGCGCTCGATTCGATGCGCAGACCTCCGGTCGCCTTGTTCCAATCCTGGTGCACCGGCACGCGCACGGTGGCGACCGCGTTGGGCGCAAGCATGCTCAAATTGCTGGTGGTGCTCATGCCTCCCACTGAAACTTTCAGGACTGTGTTGACCAACATCTCGGTGCCGCGGTTTTGCACCAGCACCTCGACTTGGCCATTCGGATTCGACGCATCGGCCGCCAACACGCGCTGAGATGCGATAGCCGCATCATGAATTCCAGGCTGACCACTCTGCAGCGCCCTTCCCACATCCGGCATACCGCCGCCAAGTTCCTCATCATTTCCCGGCGCGCCACCATCATTCAAATTTGCCGACAACAGTTCGTAGGCCTGCCATGCGGAAATATTTTTTTGCGACATCAGCGCCGCCACCGCACCCGAAACAATCGGCGCGCTGAACGATGTGCCCGAAACCCGCGCCGCCTCGTTGCCACTCCACGCGGCATTCACTCCGTAGCCCGGCGCCGCAAGATCGACCGCCGATCCGGAGTTGGAAAAATCCAAATGCTCACCCGTCGCGTCCACCGCCCCAACCGCGACCACCGATTCGTAGGCTGCCGGATAAGTCACGCGGTCGATGCCATTGTTGCCAACCGCCGCGACCAGCAGCACTCCGCGTTTGTCCGCATATGCGATCGCATCGCGCATAATCGCGCTGTCGCCGAAGCTGCCCATCGAAATATTGATGACCTTCGCGCCGGCATCGACCGCTTTCACGATGCCCTCCGCCAACACAAAACTGTTGGAGTTCCCAGCATCGTCGGCGACGCGAATGG
This sequence comes from Luteolibacter sp., assembly GCA_044361475.1. Classification (GTDB taxonomy): domain Bacteria; phylum Verrucomicrobiota; class Verrucomicrobiia; order Verrucomicrobiales; family Akkermansiaceae; genus Luteolibacter. Next base: position 3,794 of record JBIKIR010000028.1, read on the forward strand.
AAAAAATTTCCGCACCCGGCGCGACTCCGGGCGTCAACGCATCGTCGCCCGCGATCAACGACGCCACCGCCGTGCCGTGGCCATTCCAATCGACCAGATTTCCCGGCATCGCCACCAACTCAAGCGAGCGGATCTCGCCGCGAAATGCCTCATGCGCCGAGACCCCCGTATCAAGGACCGCCACCATCACCCCGCTGCCCCAAGCGGCGCGATCGCCATCGATGCCCAACCATTCAAGCACCCCCGCACCAAGCGCCACCGCACCCGATTGCACACCACCTTCGGGCAAGCCGGGGATCACCACCGGAAAAACAAACGACTCGTTTTCCGAACCATCGAGCAGTCGCTCAAAATCCGCGCGGTCGGCAAATCCAACCCGCAAGGCCCGCAGGGCATCCAGCCGGGAAATGATCCGCAATTTTCCCGCTGCCCGCTCCAGAAAACGCGCCATGCCCGCCTCGTCCTTGAAAATCAGCACCCGCTCGCCCTCAAGCGCACCCAACTCGCTGGCTTCCCGATCCCCCACAGCGTCGCTGTTTCGCGGCAGCACCTTCGTTTTGGGAAATCCCTCGCGCTCCGCCAATTCGGCAGGCTGCCTTTGCTCTGCCTGCGCGGCGGGCTTGCGATCCACCTTCGGCACCGCCGTGCGCGCCAGCCAATAGCCTAGGCCCATACAGGCGACAAAAGCCATGACAAAGCCAAGCCGGCGCGCGTTCATCAGCCCAATAAACCCCCGAACCGCCCGATTGTCACGGCCCAGCCATGCATAAAAGCCGTATTCAAGTTCGGCCCAATGCGACAATTTGACCCGCCGAAGCCATCCGACCTTGCCAAAGGCCCGAAAGGATCTACCTTACGCGCGCGAGCAGGATTTCGGCCTTCCGAGTCCCTGGTTCGGTAAGATGCTAGTGGCTTTTGCCCCCTCGGGGCCGTGAAAGACTTCGGCGGACTCCCGGAAAAAGGAATTCCAGCTCCACCCACACAGGCGGCGGCGCGAGCCGGCTGGCTCCCACCACTGAAGTTTCTTCCCGCACACGGCTGCGGGGCTTCGCACGGCAACCATAAGCCGCGAGGTCGGACCCATCCCGGTCAGCACACGGTCCCCTACAGCACCAGAGGATCCACCCGGATCCGACGCGCGCCGGACCGCCCGAAAACAACAACTGACAACATGTCAAACGCAGAACAAGCATCCCACTCATCGGGAAAAAGCAGGCGCCGCCGCTCACGCGGAGGCAAAAACCATGACAACCAATCCTCACACCGCGGCGATCGCGGCTCCCGTTCCCCCAGATCGGGCCGCTCCGAGGAGTTTCGACTCCAGTCGCCCCGCCCACCCCGCGGCAAAAAACCGCTCACCTGGTGGCAAAAGCTCCTGAAGCTCGTCGGTCTCTACAAAGAGCCCGCACGCCCTCAGCGCAAATCCGAAACCGCCAAACCCCACGGCGAACCCAAAGCCGCCAAGTCCAACACCCGCAATGCACGCTCCGCCGAGGGCTCGGCGAAAACCAGCGAAGGCCAAGGCCGCCGCGGTTCCGAACGCTCGCGCGGTGGCGACCCATCGACGGTCGAATCCACCCGCGTTTATGTCGGCAACCTGTCCTACGACGTCACCGAACAAGACCTTCAGGAATTGTTCAAAGGCGTCGGCCCGGTCCGCAATGTGGAAATCGTGTACAACCGCACAACCCATCGTTCCAAAGGCTACGGCTTCGTGCAAATGCTCAACATGGATGAAGCGATCCGCTGTGTCGAAGTGCTCCACGACCAACCCTTCATGGGCCGCAAGCTCACGGTCTCGGGCGCCAAGGCACGCGAGATGGAAGAACGCGATGAAGCGCCGGATCATCCTGAGCGCAGCTCGCGCCCGATCGTGCTCGCACCGATCCCGCCAGCCGCTGCCAGCGAAGCAAGCGCTTCCACCGTCGCCGCTGTCGAAGACGAACCGGTGATCCAAACCATCGTCGAGTCCGTCTCCAGCGAGTCAGAAAAATCCGGCATCGCCTGATCCCAAATCATCAAAAAACAAAGACCCCACCCGGACCCATCCGCGGTGGGGTTTTTTTGTGCGTAGCAAAGTATACATCAAGATTGGCGCTTCTTAATAAATTTCGAGGCCGGGACCTTTCGAAAATCGATGCGATTGCGATAATAGTGGATTCTGGAAAGACGATTTGTGGAGCCATCCCGGCACCCGTCGTCCCGTCGCCGGTAATCGCCATACCAAAATAATCACCAATTTCATCAACACCCTCGGAGCCTGTGGCAACGACATCAATGATGCCTGGCTCGCGGCACGCGCAATCGAACCTCGCGCCGCGCTAGTGAGCACAGATCAAAAATTCGCCCGCTTTTAAGGACTGAGCTGAATCAATCCCGCGCAAGCTCTTTGATCCATATCGCTGTCCGCATTTTTCGAATTCCCTCCACGCTCCGGAAACTTTTAACTCTCAGTCATGAAACGCCTTCACCGCCTGATCGCTACCATTTCACTGCTTCTCGTCGCGGAATCCACCGCCTCGCCTGCCGATGCCGATCGCATCCAGAAATCATGGGAATCGGCTGCGGAAAGCTGGATTCTCGTCAACCGTGCTGCAACCACACCTGAGGCCAAGGCCGCCGCGCTCCCTTCGCGCCCCGACCCTCTCCGCTACGCGCGGCAAATGTGGCAAGTGATAAGCCCCTGGCTCAGCGAAGACTGGACACTCGAGCCCGCCGCATGGCTGCTCACCCTCACCCGATCACTCACCATCACCAATACCGATGGCTCAGTGAAGCCCGCCTTCGCGCAGGAAAGTGCCGCCATCCGCGAGGCCGTCGCTACCTACCACATTCAGAGCCCGAACCTCGCGCCAATGTGCATGACCCTTGCCCGCAACCAAAACCCGGGCACCCTCTCGATCCTCGAAAAAATCCAAACAAAAAACCCCGATCCGAAAATCCAAGGGGTCGCCGCACTCGCGGCCGCCCTGGTGATCAAATCCCTCGGCGATGATGCAGAACCGATGCGCAAACGCCTCACCTACCTGCGCAAAGCCATCATCCAAAGCTCGGATGTGAAAATCGGCCAAACTACTGTCGCCAAAATTGCCGAAGACGAACTCTACATCATCCGCAACCTCACCAAAGGCCGCATCGCCCCCAACCTCACCGGCACCGATGCCGCAGGCCGACCCCTCACGCTCGATTCCACCAAAGGCAAAGTCACCATGCTGATTTTCTGGAACAGCGAGATGCCCGAATCCGATCGCATTCTCGAAATCACCAACAACACGCTGCGTAAGTTTAAAGACCGACCCTTCACCGTCATCGGCGTGAACAGCGACCCGCTCGCCAAACTCCGCACACTCGAAGCCGACCAGGTCACGAACTGGAAAAATTTCTCCGACCCTGAAATGAAACTCGCCCGCGAATACCGGATCAACACCCTCCCACAGGTCCTCATCCTCGATGGCGAACGCAAAATCCAGTACTTCGGTGACCCAGGATCCTTCGCCGAAATCACCGCCGAGGCCCTGCTCTCCGAAGCGAAGTGATAAGCATGCTTAAACAAACCCTCATTTGCGTGTTGGCGTCGACAGATTACCAACAACCTATAACAAATAACCTCTAATACCAAAAGCCGATAGATTTTGGACTTTTGGAAAGTGGCGCGGTAGCGTCCGGTCTCGGGGAGCGCGCCCGCCTCGGGTGCCGTCGGTTGCGCCCCGCGACCGACATGGAGAGGTTCGAGTAGACACATGCTGGTTTTTTCAATCGCCCCGCGAGGGCGCGTGGCGGTGCGCCCGAGGGCGGGCGCGCTCCCCGAGAAGAAGCCGCAAAGATCGCTATTCTACAGTCCATAACCTTGGAGCCTTTGGTATAATATCCGTGGCATCTTTTTCACGGTTGAATGAAAAGATCAGGTACCCGCCGGAAACGTCAGCGACCGGCAAGCCGGAACTGGATGATTGATTAGGATTCAAGCCCAGCGCGTATTCGACCAGATTGGGAATTCCATCCCGATCCGGATCGTCAAGTTCGCCTCCAACGCCGGGCTGCGCAAGTTGCTCCGCGGTGAACTTTGACTGCTTCCATGCATCATACGGCGCGAGGACACAACCCTTCTACCACATGGCCTCACGCCAAACGATACCTATTCCTACTTCGGTTTTCGGGTTCAACTTCGCATGGCATGACAACGAGGACGTGGGCAGGCTGCCGCAGGCGGAGCTTTTCGAGGCAAAGAGCCAGCTGATCGACGGGCAGGTCTCATACGAAGTGACCAACCGCTCGGACGTTCCAAGTTTGTGGACTCGTTTTTCACTCAATGGTATAGCGCCCGGCGATTACATGTTAAGTGACAATTGGATAAGCATCCTGCCCGGTGAATCCGTGATTCTTACCGCCACATCGCGCCATTCCCCCTTCGCGGCGATTCCCGAACTCCGCTGGCGCGCGGTCAACGCATTTAGCTCGGTCAATCACCAAAAACCGACTTTATGACAGCGCCCGTGCCGGCACCTTCCGATAGCGGTCCATTGACCAGAGGCAGCCTCATCTACAGCAAACGCGGGTTGATCTCGCTCTTTTTCTGGATTCTGTGGGGTGATTTCTGCCTGCAGTTCTTGGGCACCGTCGTGCAGAGCGTTTTGCCGCTGATGATGGCCCAGTGGAAAGCCCCGGCAATCTACATCGGGCTTTTTGTCACCACCATTCCGGCATTCCTCAACTTTCTGATCACCCCCTTGGTGAGCATCTGGTCGGACCGCCACCGCGGCAAGTGGGGTCGGCGAATTCCGTTTCTTCTGATTCCAACGCCATTCGTAGTCCTTTTCCTGCTGGGCATAGCCGGGACGGAGCGTCTGGCCCACGGACTCCATGGCCTGATGGGAGGAGCTTGGAGTTTTGAAGGATGCCGACTGGGAATTTTGGGAGTCATGGTTGTCGCCTTTCAAGTCGCAAACATGGTGGTGAGCTCGGTATATTATTATCTGTTCAACGATGTGGTGCCTGAATCCCGAATGGGGCGTTTTCTCGGGCTGTTTCGAATCGTTTCCATTGCGGCCGGGGCGGCCTTCCAATTCTTTGCCTTCCCGCACGCCGATCAATACGCGGCGGATATTTTCGGATGGAGCGCGTTGCTTTACGGCGTTGGATTCACCTTGATGTGCTTGAAGATCCGCGAAGGAACCTACCCAGAACCTGAGCAACTGAAGGATAAACATCCTTTCAAAATTGCCTTCAACCTGCTCCGGCAATGCTTCAGCACAAAATTCTTCCGCACTTATGCCATTTTTAACGGAGCGTTTACATTTTCGATGGCATGGAACCCATTCATTCAAGTCATGCTCGTCAACGTTGGCTTGAGCTACAAGCACATTGGGATCCTGATGGGAATTTCAAGCTGCGTCTCGGCGGTGATATCTTATCCAGCCGGCATACTGGTGGACCGATTCAGGCCATTCCGCGTTGCCATCTGGGGAGTATCACTTTTCGCCTTCGCGCAACTGCTCTACCTGCCGGTCTTCTCAACCATCGGCGGCGGTCAGAATACTCTCTGGATCATGGGGACCGCCATTCTCATAAGCTCGGTGGGATTGAGTGTTTTTCAAGGCGCGGCCATGCCGCTGCATATGTATGTATTTCCCGCTGAAAAATACGGCCAGTTCTGCGGGTCCGTGGGCATCGTCAACGCCCTCGCATCCATGTTGGGCGGTGTCGCCGCAGGCGGTCTGACATTGATGGTTCAGAAATTTTTCGGAGATCGGGGTTCTTGGCTCTTCGCACCCCTTGGCATGTTTCTCTCGCTGTTGATATGCTTTGGACTTCTGCTGCACTCCCACCGCTTATGGCGCGGGCAGAAGGCCTGAGGAGACCTCGCGAAGCAATCGCTGTAGGCAACCAGTTGCAGCCTCATGCAAACGCTTCGTGAAAAAACAAAGCCAAAGGTAATTTAGGCAGCTTTCAGCTTTCAGCTTCCCCCCCCAGCCTTCCCTTCACCGCTTTCGCGAGCGTCGGGCGCAGGCCCGCACGGATCGGCCGCAACGACACATACACACCGGAAGTTTTCGCAGCATCGAAATGAAGCGTCATCCGCGTTGTGCGATCATCGAATTCCACCGCGTCGATCTCTTGCCAAAGCACCAAGCGCATCCCTTGCTCCGGTCGCCACAGCGGAAAAATTTCCACACCCATCGGTGTCAGGATCAAGTAGGCATGGCGCGTCATGCGCACGGCCAAGCGCAGTAAAAAAATGGCAGCCACAAGCGGCAAAAGCATCCAAGCCGGGTGCGGCACATCGGGATTGATGTCGCGATAAAGCGAGGTCAGCCCAAGCGTCACCGCCGTGCCCGAAAGCATCGCAGCAACAAGCCAAAAAACCACCGCTTGGCCCGACCTCGTGAAGCGCAGCTCTTTCTCCGGCGACTGCACGCTTGGCCTCATGTGAGCCGCCCTCCCGCGAGTGCTGCGACCGCGCGCTCCGCCAAGGCAAGCTCGCGCTCAAACGCCTGCGCATCATAGCCCCCCGAAGCGAGCGCCGGATCTTTCTCAAGGCTGCCGATCATATTGATAATCCGCAAAAAACCAAAGATCGCCGCACCACCCTTGCACATGTGCAATTGCTCAAAAACTTCCCCTTCCTCGCCCGCCTGCAACAAGCTCGGCCACATGCCCGCCATTTTGCGGGTCTCGGCCACACACTCATTCATCATCCGCACCAAGCCTTCGGGATCATCGCCCGCGAGTCGGACAAACCTGCCGACATCAACCGCCGATCGCAGCGTCTCGTCATCGACACCGCTGCCGTCATTGCCGTGGATCTCATCACTCATTTCGTCTCACGCACCTCATTTTTTCCCGATTCAAAAACCTCGGGATTCACCCATTCATCGCCCGACCGCACGGCCGCCACATGATTCACCACGGCAACGATCGAGATGCCGATCAACACAAACGATGCCTCCATCAGGAAAGGCGTGGTCATCACACCGATCAGCATCGAGGCCCAATCGCCCCACAAGCCCGGCAACTTACGCCCAAAGAGCAAAGTCGCGGACACCACCAATCCAAGGCCGATCAAAATGATCGCAGCCCAGACGATTTGCCTGTTTCGTTGATCGCCCGCGTTCGACATATGTTGAAATGCTACATTCATCCGGCCGCATTTCCCAACACATTATTCATGCCCTGCCACGATCCTTGCGGATTGGCCAGCGAGGCCTTACATAAAACGGCGTGGCCCCCATCCGATATTACAACCGCAGCACGCAATCATACGAGACCGAGCAGGTCTACGGCGAGGGATTCCTGCGCTGGACCTATGGCAGCCCGCTCGGCGCAATCGCCCTGCACGCGTTTGTGAAACGCCCGTTTTTCTCCGCATGGTACGGCTGGCGCATGAATGCTCCAAAGTCCGCCGCGCGCATCGACCCTTTCATCCAACGCTACAGCGTCGATGCCACGGAGTTCGCTGATCCGCCGGAATCCTTTGCGAGCTTCAACGAATTTTTCTACCGCAAGCTCAAGCCCGCCGCGCGCCCGATCGAGCCCGATCCATCGCGCATCACCTTCCCCGCCGATGGCCGCCACCTCGGCTTCCAGCGCGCCTCATCGATCGACAGCGTTTTTGTGAAGGGTCAGAAATTCGACCTCACCGCTCTCTTGGGCGATGCCGCACTCGCCAAGCGCTTCGCCGACGGCGCGCTGGTGCTTTCACGGCTTTGCCCGGTCGACTACCATCGCTACCATTTTCCCTGCGCCGGAACTCCATCCGCGACCCACACGATCCAAGGCCCGCTTTTTTCCGTCTCGCCCATCGCGCTGCGCGAAAAACTTTCCTACCTCTGGACCAACAAACGCAGCATCACCCAACTCGAAACGCCCGACCTCGGCACGGTCCTGCTTTTGGAAATCGGTGCCACCTGCGTGGGCGAGATTCACCAGACCTTCAAGCCCGGCACCCCAGTGGAAAAAGGCGCGGAAAAAGGCTATTTCGCCTTCGGCGGATCCTCGACCATCACGATCTTCGAACCGGGCGCGGTGAAACTCGATGCCGACCTGCTCGAGCATTCATCAAAACAAACCGAACTCTACGCCCGCATGGGTGAGCCGATGGCCCGCAAGGTCTGATCCCCAACACGCGCCACCCGCCACAAGATCCCGATGTCCGATTACCTCAAATCCCTCGAAAAGCACGCGGCGGAAACCCTCAAGCCTGCCGTCGAAGGTCAGCTCACCGCCACCGAACGCATCGCGCTCTTCAAACGCTTTCTCAACATCGAGGAAGAACGCATCCTCATGCGTCATCGCTCCGGTGCTGGCGGACTTGATGTCGCACGCAACCGCGCGAGCCTCATCGACACAATCCTCAGCGCGATTCTCAAGACCTCGATCAACTCGCTCAAGGGCAGCAGCAAGCTCCCGATCTCGCTCGTCGCCACCGGCGGCTATGGCCGCAGCCTGCTCAACCCGCGCTCGGACATCGATATTCTTTTCCTCCTGCCACGCGCATCCAACAAGCTGCCGCAAGCGCTGCAGGACCTCGTGCAGGACATCCTCTATCTCCTCTGGGACATGGGCTTCAAGGTCGGCCATGCCTGCCGCTCGATTTCCGAATGCATCGAGCAGGCAAGGCTGGATCAGGAAAATAAAACCTCGCTCATGGATGCGCGCCTTGTCTGCGGCGACACTGAGTTGTTCGGAAATTTTCAAACCCGCTTCGCCAAGGAATGCATCGACAAAGGCCAAGGGGCGTTCTTCGAACTGCGCCGCCAAGACATGCGCAGCCGTCATGAAAAATACTCGCGCACCGTTTTCCTGCAGGAACCAAATGTGAAGGAAAGTTGCGGCGGCCTGCGCGACTATCAAAGCATCCAATGGGTCGCCCGCGTGAAGCGCGGCAGCAGCAGACTCGAGGACCTCGTGGAATGCAAGCTGCTCACCGCCGCCGCATTTCGCGAACTCGAAGCCGCCTACGACTTCATCCACCGCGTTCGCAACGAACTGCACTACCACTGCCGCAAAGCGACCGATCAACTCACCCTCCAACTCCAAGGCGTCGTCGCCACCGCCTTCAACTACCCGCAACGCAACATCCTGCGCAGCACCGAGGCGTTCATGCGGGATTACTATCGCCACACCCGCCACCTCTATCAGCACACGACCTCGCTGATGGAGGCCTTCCAACTCGAACAGGATTCGCGCGCGGATTCCGGCATTCGATCATTCCTCACATTCCGCAAAAAAAGCCGCGAGGAATTCGACGGCTTTGTCGCCCGCGATGGCCGCCTCTTCCCCGCCCATGGTGAAATTTTCCGCGAGGACCCGCACCGGCTCATGCGGCTCTTCCAGCATTGCCAACTTCGCAACCTCAAGCTCAGCCCGCAGATCCGCCGCCTCATCGCACAACACTGGGACGACATCGACCGACCCTTCCGTTGCTCGAAAACCAACCGCGAAACATTCCAAGCAATCCTCGAACGCAAAGGCGATGTCGCACGCGTCCTGCGCCTCATGCACCGCATCGGATTTCTCGGCCGCTACCTGCCGGAATTCGGCGCGCTCGACTGCCTTGTCCAACACGAATTTTTCCACCGCTACACCGCCGACGAACACACGCTGCGCTGCATCGAACAACTCGACCATCTCGTCGCCGAGGACAACCCACGCCGCCGAATCTATCGCCGACTCTTCCACGAAATCGCCGATCCCTACGCGCTCTACCTCGCCGTCATCCTTCACGACACCGGCCGCGCCGAGAACGTCCGCGAACACATCGACGGCTCGGCCATGCTCGCATCGCGACTCTGCAACCGCCTGCAAATCCACGGCGCCCGCCGCACGCTCATCATGTTCCTCGTGGACAACCACCTGACCTTCTGGCGCTTCGCCACCACCCGCAATCTCGAGGACCCGGAGGTCATCGCCGAGTTCGCCGCCATCGTCAAAAATTCCTCGAATCTCGACGCACTTTTTCTCTTCACCTTCGCCGACTCGAACGGCACCTCACCCGACGCATGGACCGGCTGGAAGGAAAGCCTTATGCTCCAACTCCACACCGCCACGCGCAATTTCCTCGAGGACGGTCGCGAGAAATATTCGCGCAAACTCGATGAGGACCGCCTCGCCTTGCGCAAGGAAGTGAGCTCCCTCATGCGCGATGACTACCAGCCCGATGTGAACCACCACTTCGAACGCATGCCGGCATCCGCATTCCACTTCCGCCAAGCATCCGACATCGTCACCCAGATCCGCACGGTGCGACATTTCCTCCAACGCGAGGACGAAACCTCATCGGCCATCGCCTCGTGCATCAAGTGGATCGACCACACCGAGCAAGGTTACTCGGAACTCGTGCTCGCGACCCGCGACCGCCCGCTCCTACTCGAGAAAATTTGCTGCGCCCTCGCCTCGGAACAAATCAACATTTTGTCGGCCGACCTCTTCACGCGCACCGATGGCATCGTCGTGAACATCTTCCGCGTCTGCACCACCAACTTCGAAGCGCTCACCTCCACCGCCACCCGCAAGCGCATCCTCGAAACTTTCGAAACCATCCTCGCCTCAACCCAATACGAACCCGAACGCTACCTGCGCCGCCGCGCAAATTTCCTCAAGGACCGCACCGATCAAGACATCCCGGTCCCCGTCCGCGCATTCCTCAGCAACGAACTCCACCCGACCTGCACGACGCTCGAGATCCAGGCACTCGACCGCATCGGCCTCCTCCACGATCTATTCCACACGATCAACCACTACGGTCTCAACACCGCCCACGCCCGTATCTGCACCGAAAAAGGCGTCGCGATGGACACCCTCTACATCACCACCGCCCAAGGCGGAAAAGTCGACGATCCCCACATCCTCCAGCTCCTCGAACAACGGGTCTCGACCCTCATCGCCAAGCCCGAAACCCAGGAATCCGCCATCCCCACCAGTTAAGCCTAGATTCCAAAGCAGGAACCACGAAAGTCACGATACAACACGAAATAAAAAGTATCTGACGATGTTATGGCTTCTCCAAAATGGTCAGACATACATAACATAAAGTCCCATATCTTTCGTGAAATTTCGTGGGTTTCGTGGTTTCAACTTCTGTTTTCCAACTGAATTCACCCCCGCCACCACAAAAAATTCCGCTTTCCGTCAAGATTCCGCTTGGCAAGCCCCCCCAGACTCTCCAATCTCCCCGCCCGCCCGCTCCCGGGCAACGCAACCGCAACCAACCATGGCCGTATCTCTCCGCCTCAACCGCAAGGGCACCAAAGACCGCCCTTATTACAAAATCGTAGCCGTCGACAGCCGCAAGCGTCGCGATGGCCGCTACATCGAACAAATCGGTACCTACGATCCACTCAAGGAAGGCACCAACTTCACCATCGATCTCACCAGCGCCGATAAATGGCTGTCGGTTGGAGCCAAACCCTCCGAGACCGTCAACAGCATCATCCGCAAAGCGCGGACCGCGGCCAAGGCTTGATCCACCCCACCAAGAACCGATTTCACCAACAGCCGCGCTCCTTCGGGACCGCGGCTGTTTGTTTTTCATGGAAACCGCCATCCGCTTCGAGGAATTCATGCACCGGGCCCTTCACGACCCGGATCATGGATACTATGCCAAGCGCATCAACGGCATCGGCCGCCGCGGCGATTTCACCACGGCACCTGTCATCTCCTCGATGCCGGCCCGCGCGATCGCCCGCTGGGCCACCGCCGCCATGCGCGAATCCAGCTGCCGCGATCTGATCGAAATCGGCCCGGGCAACGGCGCCCTCGCCGCCGCGGTCCTGAAACATCTCCCGTGGCCGACCCGCTGGAAAACCCGGCTCCACCTCGTCGAAACTTCCGAGCCACTCACCCGCATCCAACGCGAAACCCTCGGCACCAAGGCCCGCTGGCACCGCTCACCCGCCGAGGCCCTCGCCGCCTGCCACGGCCGCGCCGTGATTTTTTCCAACGAACTCGTCGATGCCTTCCCAGTCCGCCGATTTCAAAACACCGCTGAGGGATGGCAGGAACTGATGGTCAACATACCGACCGATCACAATGTTATTGAATCGCTCGCAAAACCCAACGCGCTCCCGCTATCGACTTCATTCGATCAGCCCCATCCCATCGGCCAGTGGATCGAAATTCACGAATCCTACCAGCGGTGGATCGCCGAGTGGATGCCGCTTTGGAAATCCGGCCGCATGCTCACGATCGATTACGGCAACACCGCCGAAAAAATTTACCACCGTCGACCCGCCGGCACCATCCGCGGCTACCATTTTCAGCAAGTGATCAGCGGCCCAGAAATTTACCGCCACCCAGGCCATTGCGATCTCACAGCCGATGTGAATTTCACCGATCTGGTCGACTGGACCCGTCCATGGACCAGCGCATCGCAGCTGTTCAGCTTCGCCGATTTCCTCCAATCCCACGCCAAACCGCACGACGAAAGCGACCGGTTTCTGATCGACCAGCACGGCGCCGGAGCCGCCTTCATGGCACTTGAACAATCTTGCAAAAAATCCGCCTAAATCCCCACCCAAAGCCTACGCGATCAGGGAATTTCATTTTGCCAAACAATCGGTCGCGCACAGTCTTGACAAGCCCCCCTCGCAACAACAGATTTCCGCCCGTTTCGCCGCTACCCTCGCGCCAACACGCCGTTTCTCACTCAAATGGCATGCCAAACGCTTGATCCACCGGCGAAACCCGCCGTCCGAACCGGCAAATCCAACCACCTAGCCCTCAACCTCACACCCCAAGACTCCACGACCCATGTCCGTCCCGCAGAAATCCCCGCTTGGCTGGCCCCAACCACAAGGACTTTGGCACCCTTCACAAGAGAAGGATGGCTGCGGCGTAGGATTCATCGCCCACCTGAAAGGCAAGCGTTCGCACGACATCATCGTCAAGACGCTCACGATGAACGCGCAAATGGACCACCGCGGTGCCAGCGGCTCGGATCCGGCCACCGGTGACGGCGCCGGCATCTTCGTCCAAATGCCCGACAAATTCCTGCGCAAGGAAATGGCCAAAAAGGGCATCGAGCTCCCACCCGAAGGTTCCTACGGCTCGGGTCTCGTTTTCATTTCTCCCGAACCCAGCGAGCGCGAAGCCGCCATGCAGGTGTTCGAACATGTCATCCATGAGGAAGGCCAAAAACTCCTCGGCTGGCGCACGGTCCCCACACGCAGCGAAATCCTCGGCAAAACTTCCGGCCGCTACGAACCGCTCATCAAGCAGGTCTTCATCGAGAAAAGCGCGGACATCACCAGCGCCATCGACTTCGAACGCAAACTCTATGTGATTCGCAAACGCGTCGCCACATGGATCCGCAACAACGAAATGCCGAACAAGTTCAGCGATGTGCACGGCAACAAGTCGAACTCGTTCCCCGGCGGTGACTACCACTATGTCACCAATCTCTCGGCCCGCACGATGGTCTACAAGGGCATGCTCACGCCCTGCCAACTCGCGGAGTATTTTCCCGATCTCCACGACCCGGATTTCGAGTCGGCGCTCGCGCTGATGCACACCCGTTTCTCGACCAACACTTTCCCAAGTTGGTCGCGCGCCCACCCAAACCGTTTCATCGCCCACAACGGCGAGATCAACACGGTGATGGGCAACGCCAACTTCATGAAGGCTCGCCAGGCACTCTGCCAAAGCGACCTTTTCGACGGCGAAATTTCACGCATCTTCCCAGTCATCGTCGAAGATGGATCCGACTCGGCACGCTTCGACAACGCCCTCGAATTCATGCACTTCGGCGGCTATGATCTGGTCCACGCGATGATGATGATGATCCCCGAACCATGGGAGCGTCACACGATGATGGATGAGGACAAAAAAGCCTTCTACGAATTCCACGCCTGCATGATGGAGCCATGGGACGGCCCAGCCTCGATCACCTTCTCCGATGGCCGCCAGATCGGCGCCGTACTCGACCGCAATGGTCTGCGCCCGAGCCGTTACTATGTCACGCAAGACGACCTCGTCATCATGGCCTCGGAAGTCGGCGTGATCCCCGATCTCGACCCGCTCACGGTCGTGCAAAAAGGCCGACTCCAACCCGGCCGCATGTTCCTCGTCGACATGGACGAAGGACGCATCGTGCCCGACGAGGAAGTGAAGAAGCGCGTTTACTCTGCCAAGCCCTACAAGAAGTGGCTCGATGAAAACCGCGTTTTCCTCAAGGACCTCCCCGCACCGAAAGCGCCGAAAACCGTCGAGAGCGATCGCGTGCTAGAGCGTCAACTCGCTTTCGGTTACACCTACGAGGATCTCCGCATGCTGCTCGGGCCCACCGCCACCAGCGGCGTGCAACCGATCGCATCGATGGGCAACGACACGCCCCTCGCCGTGCTTTCGGACAAACCGAAACACCTCTACCAGTACTTCAAGCAGATCTTCGCCCAAGTCACCAACCCGGCGCTCGATTGCATCCGCGAAGAACTCGTCACCGCCACCGAGACCTTCATCGGCTCGGAAGGTAACCTGCTCGATCCCGGCCCGCACTCGTGCCGCCTGATCCGCCTCGACAATCCGCTCATCGACAACAAGCAACTCGCACAACTCAGCGAAGTTTCGCTCAGCGGCTTCAAGGCCACCACGCTCGATGCGCTTTTTGTCGCCAACGATGACGGCGCGGGCCTCGAAAAAGGTTTCGAACAAATCTGCGCCGCAGCCGACAAGGCGATCGCCGATGGCTTCAACATCCTCATCGTTTCCGACCGCAACATCAACGCGACCCACGCGGCGATGCCCACGCTGCTGGTCATGGGCGGACTCCACCACCACTTGGTCCGCTCAGGCACCCGCACGAAAGTTTCCATCGTGCTCGAAACCGGCGAAGCCCGCGAAGTTCACCACTTCTCGACGCTCATCGGCTTCGGCGCCGACGCGATCAACCCGTATATGGCCTTCGACTCGATCCACCAGATGATCAAGGACGAGATGATGGACATCGACTTCGACAAGGCGGTCTACAACTTCCTCAAAGGTTCGATCAAGGGCGTGGTCAAGACGATGGCCAAGATGGGCATCTCGACGGTTGCCTCGTATCGCGGCGCGCAAATTTTCGAAACGATCGGCCTCAACACCGAGCTGGTGAACAAGTACTTCACCGGTGCCTCCAGCCGTTGCGAAGGATCCGACATCGAGCAAATCGCCGAGGAGTGCCTCATCCGCCACCGCCAGGCATTCCCCGATCGCCATATCGAGACCGAAGACCGCGCGCTCGAGTCCGGCGGCATGTACCAATGGCGCAAGGACGGCGAATACCACCTCTTCAATCCGGAAACGATTCACCTCCTCCAAAAGGCAGTGCGCACCGGCAGCTACGAGGTCTTCAAGCAATACGCCGCCAAGGTCGACAACCAGAGCGAAAATCTCTCGACGCTCCGCGGTCTGATGAAGTTCAAGGGCAACCGCAAGTCGGTGCCGATCGAAGAAGTCGAGCCGATCGAAATGATCACCAGGCGCTTCAAAACCGGCGCGATGTCCTATGGCTCGATCTCGCAGGAAGCCCACGAAACGCTCGCCATCGCGATGAACCGCATCGGCGGCAAATCAAACACCGGCGAAGGTGGTGAAGATCCGGAACGCTTCAAGCCCCTGCCAAACGGCGACAGCAAACGCTCGGCCATCAAGCAGGTCGCCTCCGGCCGCTTCGGCGTCACCAGCGAATACCTGGTCAACGCCGACGAAATCCAAATCAAGATCTCGCAAGGCGCCAAGCCCGGCGAAGGCGGTGAACTCCCCGGCTCCAAGGTCTACCCATGGGTCGCGAAGGTTCGCCACTCGACGCCCGGCGTCGGACTGGTCTCGCCACCACCGCACCACGACATCTACTCGATCGAAGACCTCGCCGAGCTGATCCACGATTTGAAAAATTCCAACCCGCGCGCCCGCATCAATGTGAAGCTGGTCGCAGAGGTCGGCGTCGGCACGATCGCCGCCGGCGTCGCCAAGGCCCACGCGGATGTGATTCTCATCTCCGGTCATGACGGCGGCACTGGTGCCTCGCCCTCGTCGTCGATCTACAATGCCGGCGCGCCATGGGAACTCGGCCTTGCCGAAACCAATCAGATCCTCCTCCTCAACGACCTGCGCAGCCGCGTGGTGCTCGAAACCGACGGTCAGCTCAAGACCGGTCGCGATGTCGCGATCGCCGCTCTCCTCGGCGCCGAGGAATACGGCTTTGCCACCGCACCGCTGGTCTCGGTCGGCTGCCTGATGATGCGCGTCTGCCAGAAAAACACCTGCCCGGTCGGCGTCGCCACCCAGGATCCAAAACTCCGCAAGAACTTCGCCGGCAAGCCCGAGCATGTGGTCAATTTCATGACCTTCATCGCGATGGAGTTGCGCGAAATCATGGCCGAGCTCGGCTTCCGCACGATCAATGAAATGGTCGGCCATGTGGAATGCCTCGACACCCGCGTAGCGTCCGATCACTGGAAGGCCGCCGGCGTCGATCTCACCACGATCTTCCACAAGCCGGATGTCGGCGATGAAGTCCTCGGCATCTGCTCGCAAGAGCAAGACCACGGCCTCAAGCAAGCCCTCGACAACACCCACCTGCTCGCGCTCTGCAAGCCCGCCATCGAACGCGGCGAAAAAGTCCGCGCGGAACTCCCGATCACCAACATCAACCGCGTGGTTGGCACGATCACCGGCAGCGAAGTGACTCGTAAACACGGTGGCAAAGGCCTGCCCGAAGACACGATCCAACTGAAGTTCAACGGCAGCGCCGGCCAGTCGTTCGCGGCATTCTGCCCGCCAGGCATGACCTTCACCCTCGAGGGCGACGCCAACGACTATGTCGGCAAAGGCCTCTCCGGCGCCAAAATCGCGATCTACCCGACCCGCGGCTCGCTCTTCGCACCCGAAGACAACATCCTCATCGGCAATGTCGCGTTCTACGGCGCGACTGCCGGCGAAGCCTACATCAACGGCATCGCCGGCGAACGCTTCTGCGTCCGCAACTCGGGCGTCAAAACCGTCGTCGAAGGCGTGGGCGACCACGGCTGCGAATACATGACTGGCGGACAAGTGATCGTTCTCGGCGCGACCGGACGCAACTTCGCCGCAGGCATGTCCGGCGGCGTGGCCTATGTCTACGACCTCGACGGACTTTTCGAAAAACGCCTCAACAAGGAAATGGTCAACCTCTACCGCCTCATCGAGTGCGGTGATGCGGACATCGCCAATGTGAAGTCGGAAATCGAAAAGCATGTCGAACTCACCGGCTCGCCGCGCGGCAAGCACCTGCTCGCCAACTGGGATGCCGAGCTGCCCAAGTTCTTCAAGGTCTTCCCGCGTGACTACGAGCGCATGCTGGAATGCTTCCGCAAGGTCGAAGAGCAAGGCCTCTCCGGCGACGAAGCCGCGATGGCGGCCTTCGAGGAAAACCTCAAGGACCTCTCACGCGTCGGCGGCAACTGACCCAGGTAACGGCGATCATCGGTCGCCGAAAAATCACTACTTCTTCCAACACACACACCACTCAAATCATCATGGGCAAGCCAACAGGATTCATGGAAATCGCTCGCAAGACCGATTCCGAAATCGCTCCAATCGAACGCCTCAAGAACTGGCGCGAATTCAAAGTTCATGGCGATGACAAGGAACGCCGTGCACAAGGCGCGCGCTGCATGGACTGCGGCACGCCCTTCTGCCACACCGGCCACATCGTTTCTGGCATGGCCAGCGGCTGCCCGATCAACAACCTGATCCCCGAGTGGAACGACCTGATCTTCCGCGGACGTTGGAAGGAAGCGCTCGAACGCCTTCACAAGACCAACAATTTCCCGGAATTCACCGGCCGCGTCTGCCCCGCTCCCTGCGAAGGTTCCTGCGTGCTCGGCGTGATCGAACCACCCGTCACGATCAAAAACAACGAGTGCGCGATCATCGACAAAGGTTGGGAAGAAGGCTGGGTCACCCCCCGCATCCCCGAAATCCGCACCGGCAAAAAAGTCGCCGTGATCGGCTCCGGCCCGGCCGGACTCTCCTGCGCCGACCAACTCAACCAAGCCGGCCACAGCGTCACGGTTTTCGAACGCGAAGACCGCGTGGGCGGACTCCTGATGTACGGCATCCCCAACATGAAGCTCGACAAGGAGCTGGTCGTGCAACGCCGCGTGAACCTGCTCGCCGCCGAAGGCATCGTTTTCAAAACCGGCATCAACATCGGCAAGGACGCGGAATGGACCGCTGAAAAACTCCGCAAGGATTTCGACGCGATCGTGCTCTGCTGCGGCGCCACGCTCGGCCGCGATCTGCCGATCGAAAACCGCGACGCTAAAGGCGTGTACCTCGCGATGGAGTTCCTCACCAACAACACCCGCTACCAGCTCGACCACCAATTCGACGGCAGCAACCCGGGCCTCAACGCCACCGGCAAGGATGTGGTGGTCATCGGTGGCGGCGACACCGGCACCGACTGCGTCGGCACCAGCCTGCGCCACGGATGCAAGAGCGTGATCCAATTGGAAATCATGCCCCAGCCGCCCATGGAGCGCGCCGCGAACAACCCATGGCCCGAATGGCCGAAGGTTTACAAAATGGACTACGGCCAAGAAGAAGCCGCCGCAGTTCAAGGCCAAGACCCGCGCCAGTACTTGGTGCAAACCAAGCGCTTTCTCAAAGACGATGCCGGCAATCTATCCGGCCTTGAAATTTGCGACATCGAATGGGTCAGCGACAACGGCCGCTTCATCCCGAAAGAAAAAGAAGGCAGCGCCCGCATCATCCCCGCACAACTTGCGCTGCTCGCCATGGGCTTCATGGGTCCCGAACAGGACATCGTGAAACAATTTGCCCTCGAAACCGACGCACGCTCGAATGTGAAGGCCGATCACGGCCAGTTCACCACCAACATCCCCGGCGTCTTCGCTGCCGGCGATGTGCGCCGCGGTCAATCACTCGTCGTCTGGGCCATCAACGAAGGCCGCGGAGCCGCACGCGAATGCGACCGCTTCCTCATGGGCGTCACGAACTTGCCCTGAAGAAATAAGGATTGGGAAAAAAGCCTGTTTCCTAAGGAGCCACGACACTCTTGTCGTGGTCTTCCATCTGTTACCCTTCCCCCCCTATCTGCTCACTACTTCGAGAATGGCAGGAGCGAGGGCAAATCTCTCACAGCAAGAACCACATACTCGGTCCAAGCAAAGCCCGACTCGGTAAATGTGAACCATCCGGCTCCAGCGACCAGCGCAATCACCAGAATCGATAACGTGCCCCAACTACGGGTCAGTAGCGCCATCAGCAACAGCAGCAACCACATACCGATGGCAACCAAAATCAATGTCGACCACTGTTGAACTTTGGCTGCGATCTTCACTTTCCGCTTACTCTCACTCTTTTGCAGAACGACTCTCTCAAGCTCTTCGCGCTCCTTGGCATACTTCTTGAGCGTCTCGTCCCTCTGCTGGGAAAGTCTTTCATATTCCTCGCGGCCGATCCAATTACCGCTGAAGAAAACCTTGCCGGATGAAAATTTGCTCACCGCATCCCGCATCGAGCCGGCGATGCCATCCAGCAAAACTGCCGCATTTGGGTACTTTTGCGCAAAAGCCTCCAACTCACCCAATTTGAACTTCAGCGAATCAAATTCCTGCTGCTCGACCATTTCCCCAAGCGGCCACTGCGGAAAGCGTATCTGCTGGAAAAGCTCATGCTTCTCAAAAGTTTTGTTCGCCGCCCCATTAAAGAACCAAGTGATCGGGTCATCTTGTCTCATGCTGGAAAAAGCGAAAGCCTTCGAGCTCGCATCGCTGTGAAACGGTTGCTCCTTCCACACCACCACGCCGATCTCCGCCGACCGCATCATTCCCTTCTGCTCTTTCCAAACAATCTGACCAGGATCGGACGCCTGCAGCACGCCACCCGAGATCAGCCAAAAAACGCAAATAAGCAACTGGCAGATAAAGCTGCAGGAAATTTGAGGCTCCTTGAAACGAGCGGCATGTGATCTGCGATTTTCATGGGCATGAGCAAACATAGGGTGCATGACTACTCATTCCTATACAATCCCAGACGAGGCGTCAATCTTGGAGAACCAAAAACGTCGACAAAAAGGCACCGATCGGTTTTTTCTACGGAAACACAATTTTCACTTGTAGACCTTACGATCATTCAGTCATATGCAAGCGCTTGATGAAACTTATAGAACCTGCATGAAAGCCCTACCGCACATGATCTTTCTAATGTTGATGCTGCTTGGCATCCCAGTAGCCTTCTATTTCATATACGTAAAAACCTACGATTCGCGTGATGTGAAAGTAAAAGCAAGCGCGCCCGCAAATCCTCAACCAAATAACGATATTCAGATCAAAAACGCCGAAATCGCCCAACTCAAAAAAGAAAATGCCGAGCTCAAGGCTCGTGAGCTTCGCCCATTGGCCCAACCGCCGAGACGATTCGGCCAAGGCAGTCTATCCACAAGCCCAAACTCTCAAAGCCCGCTATCGCAACCACCCCGCCGCGTCGGTTCAGGTTCCACCTCCCGCGAGTCACGTCAGGAGTACGGTCAAACGGGCCTCCTCCACGAGTAATACCCGCCACGCACCCGGCTCAAAGCTGGTTGATCGGCTTCTTCAAAAACTCCTCATCGCGAAGCTTTCTAAGGCGCTCAAGGTTGCGCTGCTGGGTGGCGATGTCGGGGTCGGTGGATGATGGATTCTCCATGCCGTATTTTTTCCATGGGCCGTAAGGAACTTGCCCGCTTTCGACGAAGCGCCAATGGACCTTGTCGCCGGATTTAAGCCCTAGGTAGTCGCGCACCGCAGGTGAGAGGTCAATGCCCGCACCTCCATTTTGGGTCGTTCTTGGCGGCTTGTTGCCGAAGACATAATTCCAGTCCTCAGTCTCCCACGGACCACAATCTTCCCACTGCGCAAAGCAGGATCTACCGCCGCGAAAAATTTGCAGCCACCGGCCTTTGCACACGGTTTTTCCCGGCTCAGGCCGATAACGCGCAAACCACGGGATCACCCTCGCCGCCTCAGGCTTGTGCTCGCGATAGCTCACCACATCGTTGTACGGCAACGCGATGTAAAAGGGGTTGAGCTTGGGAACAAACGCCCTCGGCCGAAACTCTCCCGTGGCATGATTCGCAATGCGGTTGGCTGGATCGGGATCATCGTAACCGCCGAAATTTTCGACCCAATTCGTGTCCCATGATGACTTGGTGTTAGGCGTCGGATTGTTCTGAGTCGGTAACTCGCCGATCCAGAAGATCGTGCAGGTGATGTTCTTTTTCCATGGATAGGAAACATTCGGCGCCGACACAGGCGCGCGCGCTGGTTGCTGCGGCGCACTGCCCGTCGGCACCATCACGCGTGGAGCGGGTTGCGAAGTCTGACCCACAACCATGCCCTGGAAGATCCCCACCACAAGCAGGGATCCCAGTCTCAACCATGTGCTGCGAGCTTTCGCTTTCATGCGGCAAAAATTCACAGCGCTGCCATGAATCAGGATCCCCAGCTTCGACGAATCCCTCCGGCGATCAAGACTAAGCGCCCGATGATTTTTTCCTCATGCCCATGAAAACCACAAAGCCCGCGATGCTGAGGAAACAGGTCGCGGCAATGCCAAAAATCGTGAACAAACGCCGGCTCGAGGAATCAACCTCATCGCGCCCGATCTCGTCGAACGGAACCTCGCCGGGTTTTTTGATGAACACCAGACGCCCGTCGGCAATCACAACGCGCGTCAACGCCGCCATCGCCGGACCAATCACCGGGTCACCAAGGTAACGCTCCGCCAAACGATAAGGCGACATGTGGCCGACAAATTCCGGCGGTACTGCCGCGCCCTCGACCTCGATTTGATCGATCCGCAAAACTATCTCGTGCTTGAGCAAGGCGGGGCGCGACACCAGCGTGCCAATCAGATAGCGCGGATCCGCACTCATCCACCCGACCTCACCCTCGCGCGACAACCTCGGCTTGCCATTGAGCTGAAAACAAATTGCGATGCGCATCACACCGCCATCGATACCCGTCACGCGGAAGGTCCCGCGCAAATCGCGAAAGGCATCAAAGGATGCAATCGCCAAGTTCATCTCATCCGGCGTCAGCGCCAACGAGATTTCCTCATCGCCACCAAGTCCGCGCTGGAAATCGCCAATCTTTTCCTCGAGCAAGCGGACTTCGTTTTCATGGCCCTTCACATCCACCACTTGCACCGGTCTTGCAGCCGGAGCGGTGAATTTTTCGATCTCGTCGTACTGGCGAAACAAGGCGTAGACCGAGAAAAACAGCAAAAATATCAGCATCAGAAATGCCGTCACAAAAATCGCACATCCCGAAAGCGGCGAACGGCCACTCACCATGTCAGCGGAATTTTTTTCAGTCATCGAATGCTTCAAAATAGGGTTCAGGCTCGATCATCGCTGTCTTTGCGCGCATCTCCTCCCACACCGCCGAGCGCGTCCTCCGCATCACAGCCGGGCGGCAGCAGGTGGTTGAGCCGCTCCTCGCGTTCGCGCGCCTCCCGCTCTTCGGCAAGGCGGTTGTTTCGGCGGTCGAGCCACGCAAGCCAGATGCAAATTTCATAAAGCACAATCATCGGCAGCGCCATGAGAAGCAGCGTCATGATATCCGGCGTCGGCGTCAGCACAGCGGCCGCGATGAAGATCGCCACGATTGCATAGGAACGGGTCGATGACATCGTTTCATACGTCAACATGCCGAGCTTCACGAAAACCATCACCACCACCGGCAACTCGAAAGCCAATCCAAACAGCAGCGTGAACTGCATCGCAAACGAAATGTATTCACCGATCCGCCAGTCATTCGAAACACCAAGGCTACCGCTCCATTCATAAAAGAATTCCAAGGCCCGCGGCAACACACCGAAGTATGCAAACAACACGCCCCCAAGGAACAACCCAAACCCCACCGCCATCGCCGGCCACAACACGCGCTTCTCGTTGCGGTGCAATCCCGGCAGCACGAATTGCAGGATAAACAAAAGCAAAAGCGGAAATGCCAACACGATGCCCGCGTAAAACGAAAGCTTCATCGAGAGCATGAAGGTCTCTGTCGGCTTGAGCGCCGACATCATCTTCAAATTTCCCCGCTGCTCGAACTCGGTGCCCGGCATGGTTTTCGCCAACACCTCGACCTGCTCCCGCAAGTCCGCCCGCAAATCCAGCGCCTCAAGAAACGCCGCGCGACCGTTCTCCGGCACTGCCAACAAGGCCCGCAAAAGCCCGACAGCCCGCACATGAAAGACCAGGTCCGCATCACCGATGCTCTTGAAAAAAATCTCTCGCTGCTCGGCACTCAATCCTGCCGCAGCATGCTCAAGCTGCTTGGCGCTTTCCCATGTTTCAACGTTCAAGGGCCTTGGAATCTCCGTCGAACTCTTCGGCAACTTCGCATCAAGCTGCGTGATCCATACCTGCTCGACCGGACGCCGCAAAAGCTCCATCAGCTGCTTCTGAAACGCAAAGCACACGACCATCGAAATCACCAGCGTGATCACGATCCTCGTAATCATGGTTCGCAGGTCCTCAAGATGCTCGAGAAAGGGCTTCTCGTGATCCGGATGCGAACTCTCTCGGAGCTGGATGACCTTTTTAATCAGATTCATGCCGTGAGGCGCGCATTCAAACCGCAGCCCCGCTCAACCGCAAGGGCGGATGTGATGCACACGCAAACAATCGCGCGGAAAAATCAGGCCCGCTGCAGGTAACCCGACGCCAGATCCACCGGCTCATAAGGCACACCGAAACGGTCGCAAATGAGGTTGGCACTGATCCGGCCCGATTCGTAAATCGTCGGCAGCCCACTGCCTGGATGGGTGCCGCCACCGACTAGGTAGCAGTTGTTGAAGCCCGCATAGCGGTTGTGCGGACGAAAATAAAGCATCTGCGTCAGCGTGTGCGAAAGATTGAAGGTCGCACCAATGAAGATCGACGAACTCTCCCAATCCTGCGGTGAAACGATCCGCTGCTCAACAATGTGACTGCGCAGATCCTTCATCGAAGTGCGTTCCTCGATGCGCCGCAAAATTTTCTCTGCATACGCTTCCTTGTTCGACTCCCAGTCATAACCGTGACGCGTGTTGATCGTTGGCACGAGGATATAGAGACCCGACTTGCCCGCCGGCGCGACATGCGGATCGGTGATGCATGAGTTTCTGACATAGATCGACATGTCATCCGACACATGCCGCTCGCTCTGGATGTCGGCCACATTCGCTCGGTAGTCATCGGCAAAGATGATGTGATGGTGTGGCTCGTTTTCATACACCTTGTCGAGCCCGAGGAACATCATGAAGGTCGAGCAAGAGAAACGCTTCGAACGCATGCGATCCTCGCTCACCGAGCGACCATTGAACAAACGCGTCGCCGCATGCCCGTAATCGGCATTCACCACCACCGCATCGGCATTGAGCCTGCCGCCGTTTTCAAATTCTACCGCGCTGATGTCGCGGCCTTGGTGGAGCAGTTGTTTCACCGGCGACTGCAAGCGAAGCTCACCACCCATCGAGGTGAAAACATCGGCCATGGCTTGGGAAATCCGGTTCAGGCCACCCTGCACATGATACACGCCATAGCGGTACTCGGTGAAGGAAAGGATGCTGAACAAAGCCGGGCAATGCCACGGCGACATGCCGAGGTACTTCGCCTGAAAGGTGAACGCGAGCTTGAGCCGCTCGTCCTCGAAGTAATCGCCGAGCACATCATGCACGCTGCGGGTCGTGAGCACATGCGGCAACGCCTTGATCAGATCCGGACGCAAAAACGCGCTGAGTTTGTGATAGGGATACTGCAAGCACGGATAGATCGCGCGGAACTTTGCGCCCTGCTCATCCATGTAGCGCAAAAACCCGCCACTGCTTCCGGGAAACACCCGCTCGACCTCACCCGCCATCTTCTCTTTGTCGCTGAAGGTGTGCATCGAGGTGCCACCCCAACTCAACTTGGTCATCGGATTGAGATCGACAAACTCAAGGTGATCCTCGCTCTTGCCACCCAACTCGGCAAAAATCTCATCGAGGCAAAATTTCTGGTGCAGAAAGGTCGGCCCCAGATCGAACGAATAATCACCCAATCGCACTTCCGAATTGCGACCACCAACCCGATCGTTTTTCTCGACAATCGTGACCTTGAATCCCCGGTGCGCCAGCAGCATGCCGGCAGTCAAGCCACCAGGCCCGGCACCCACTACCACCACATGTTTTTGCTTCGCTGCACGCGCATTCCGATCGGACATGCGCCGAAGCTGTGGAATGATCCCCACATGGTCAAGACCCCAGCCACTTGATCGCGTCATATTGCCGCGACAACACCCGCGCGATGCGTTCGTGCTGCGGGCAAAATTTCGGTGGACATTCCCGCGGCAGCAAGCTAACCCTCGCCGCCCCGCGCCACGGACCCACTCCCAGCGCAAGGAAATTTTCGGCAGAGTAGCTCAGCGGTAGAGCAGAGGACTCATAAGCCTTTGGTCGGCGGTTCAAATCCGCCCTCTGCCACCACTTTCCACCCCGAGGGACTCCACCCCACCCTCACGCCGCCCGATCGGCAAAATCACCGCGGTAAAATCATCGCTCTTCCCGCTTTCTTTTTCGGCCCGGGAATGGAACAAATCCGCCATGCCGGATGCGATCTTATCGACCCAATTGATTCTCCTCACATCGATCCTTGGTGTGCTCCTCATCCTCGCGCTGATTCTCACCCGCATTTCCAACCTCCTCGCGCGCGTATCGCGACACCTGAACGATGTCACCAAACGCATGGATGGCCCGGCCACCAGAGAGATCGAAACCCGCCAGGAAAGCCTCGGCGCGTACGAAACATTTCTGAGCGAAGACCCCGAACGGCTCAAATTGCCGAAAAAGGAATGTTTCGACCTCTATCGGATCTGGCGCAAGGAAAAAGGTCTCAATTGGACACCCCCTAACAGCAGGGCGGAAGCCCGGGACTGAAATTCAAAAAATCCGAAGGAATTTCTTTTTTTCGATTGCATGCGCGTTGTCGGTTTGCATGCTCGCCCCGCACCGGCGGCGCCCTGAATCCGCTGGTTTCATTCGTGATAAAACCACGAACTCTGTAGCACACGCTCCGTCAACACCATGGCAAATATTTTTCCCCGTTGGTCCAATCTGTTGCCGCTCAAAATTGCCGTCTGCATCGGATCTGCAGTCGCCGGGGTCGCCCTCGCGTTCAATTACTACGCCACCCCAAAAGCCCTCACCGTCGGCTATCAACCCTCCCAGCCGATCCCCTTTTCCCACAAAATCCACGTCGACCAACTCGGGCTCGACTGCCGCTACTGCCACTCGTTCGTGGACGTCTCCGGCCACTCGAATGTCCCCACCAGCAACACCTGCTGGAACTGCCACCAACACGTGCAGCGCGATAGCCCCAAGCTCGCCCCGCTCCACCGCTCGATGGACCCAGCCTTCCCAGGCTACGACGGCAAGCCGATTGAATGGGTGCGCATCCACAAATCGCCGGATTACGTTTATTTCAACCACGCGGCCCACGTAAACCGCGGGATTTCCTGCCAAAGCTGCCACGGCGATGTGAACAAAATGGAAGTGGTCTATCAGGACCAAAGCCACTCGATGGGCTGGTGCCTCGACTGCCACCGCGCCCCCGAAAAGCACCTCCGCCCGCTCGAAGAAGTGTATAACTTCGACTACAACGCGGAGACCTACATCTCCAACAACCCGCAGTTGGGCGTCAAAACCACCAAGGATCTCGGCCTGAAACTCAAGGAGCAGTTTGATGTGAAACCCAAGGAAAGCTGCGCCACCTGCCACCACTGATCCGCCCCCCAACCCGATTTTCCACACCTTTTTCCGCAGTCAACCATGAGCAAGCGCATCTGGCATCACCCCGAGGTCCCCGCAAGCGAAACCACCACCGCTTGGCGCAGTCCCGGTCAACTCGAAAACAGCCCGATGTTCCGCGACTGGCTCGATCGCGAATTCCCCAACGGCACCGCCGAAATGTCCGGCCCGGAAGAGGCCGAAAACACCCGCCGCTCGTTCCTCAAGCTGATGGGTGCCTCCTCGGCGCTCGCCGGTTTCGGCATGGCCGCCTGCCGCCGCCCGGAAACCTACATCGTCCCCTACACCAAGGCCCCCGAATGGGTCATCCCCGGCAAGGCTACCTACTACGCCTCCTCGATGCCGCGCAGCGGCGGTGCCACACCGCTGGTGATCACGACCTTCGAAGGCCGCCCCACCCACCTCGCGCCGAACTCGCTCCACCCGGACGCCAGCGGCACCGATGCCTTCGCCCAAGCCTCGATCCTCGACCTCTACGCGCCGAACCGCTCGCGCCAATTTCTGAAGTCAGGCAAGGCCGCCAAACGCGCGGATTTTGAGGCCGCCCTCGCCGCTCTCGCCATCAACCCCGAGGCCAAAATCGCTTTCCTCAGCGGCGATGACGACTCACCGACCCGCAACCGCCTTCAGCGCGCCCTTGCAGCGAAGTTCCCCGCCGCCAAGATCTACCAATACGAAGCCCTCACCGGCGAGGCGACCAAAGCCCTCGGCGATGGCGTGAAAATCGCCGCCGATTTCACCAAGGCCGACCGCATTGTT
>JBIKIR010000099.1:0-2599 GCA_044361475.1 Luteolibacter sp.
TGGTCGGATGATGATCCGTTTTGACGATTGATCCGTTTCCATTGCCATGTCGCGGGTTTTCGGGAAAGGTGCCGTTTCATGAAAATGCACCGCATTCTTGCTGAAGCCGCTGCGGAAACCATCAAGCTGGTTTTCAAGGAGCACCGCGTCTTGGATCACTCGCTGGCCGAGGCGTTTGAGAACAATCCCAAGTGGGGCAAGCGTGATCGTGGATTCATTGCCGAGACCGCGTTTGAGGTTGTGCGTTGGCGGCGCGCTTTGGGATTTGTCGCGGACAGCGAGGAGACCGATGCCATGTGCGCGGCGCAGTGGCGGCGGATGGGTTATGAGATTCCCGAATGGTGGAAATTCAAAGGCGTGAGCCCGGAGGAAATGGCGCTGCGCGAGACGCAACTTGGCGATCAGCCGCGGGCGATTCGAGAGTCGATTCCCGATTGGCTTGATGCCTTGGGTGTGGACGAGCTTGGTGATGCGTGGGATCAGGAAATTGCTGCGCTCAACCAACGGGCGCCGGTGTATTTGAGGGTCAATACGCTCAAGACCACGCGCGACGAGGCGATTGGGTGGCTGGCATCGCAGGGAGTCGAGGCCACTGCGGTCGAGGGTTTGCCGGATGCTTTGGTGTTGGCGCGTGGCAAGTCGCTGCCGAAGCCATTGAGGCTCGATGGACGCGTGGAGATTCAGGATGCTGGGTCGCAAATGATTGCTCCGATGCTTGCTGCGCAGGCTGGAGAGCGAGTCATCGACGCGTGTTCGGGCGCGGGTGGCAAGGCTCTGCATTTGGCCGCGTTGATGGGCAACGACGGCCGGGTGTTTGGCATGGATGTCGATGCGAAAAAACTTTCCGAACTTGAGCGCCGCGCGAAACGGGCAGGAGCTTCGTGCGTGAAGGGCAAAGAGATCATCGAAACCACGCCTGTCGATTTTGCGGAAGTGGCCGATCGCTTGTTGATCGATGCGCCATGCTCGGGGCTGGGAACATTGAGGCGTCAGCCCGACCTCAAGTGGCGGCTCAAACCCGCGCAGCTTGAGCGGGTGAGATCGATTCAGAAAGAGCTGCTTGTAAGCTATCCCGCGATGCTCAAGCCCGGTGGTCGATTGGTGTATGCCACTTGTTCGATCTTGCCATCGGAGAACCGCGCGGCGGTGGATGCTCTGCTTGCCGGTGGCGGATACGAGCTCATCGAAGAGCGGATCATTTCACCGGCCCGTGATGGATTCGACGGGTTCTACGCTGCCGCGTTGACCAAGCGATGAGCGAAGTTTTCGCGCGCGATCAGAAGCGTGCGAGGATGGCTTCGATCATGGCTTGGGTGCCGACCTTTGTTTCGCCATCGCGTCCGGTGGCGATGTCGCCGGTGCGGAATCCATCGGCGATGGTTTTTGCCACGGCGTTTTCGATTGCTTCGGCGGCGTTGTTTTCGCCGAGCGAGAAGCGCAGCAGCATGGCAAGCGAAAGCACTTGGGCGATCGGGTTGGCGATGCCTTGGCCTGCGATGTCGGGAGCGGATCCGCCGGAGGGTTCGTACATGCCGAAGTAGAGTCCGTTGTCACCTTGGCGTCCGAGCGAGGCCGAGGGCAGCATGCCGAGCGAGCCGGAGATCATTGCCATTTCATCCGAGAGGATGTCGCCGAAGAGGTTTTCGGTGACAAGCACATCGAAGGATCCGGGGCGGCGGATCAATTGCATCGCGGCGTTGTCGACATACATGTGCGAGAGTTGCACTTCGGGAAACTCGCGGGAAATTTCGATCACCGTTTCGCGCCACAGCACGGAGGATGCGAGCACATTCGCCTTGTCGACTGAGAGCAGTTGTTTCTTGCGGCTCATCGCGGCGGTGAATGCGACGCGGGCGATGCGCTCGATCTCGCTTTTTTTATAGATCATGGTGTCGAGCGCAACAGGTTCGCCATTTTCTTCGTGGCGACCTTTCGGTGAGCCGAAATAGACGCCGCCGGTGAGTTCGCGTACGCAGAGGACATCGAAGCCATCGGCGATGAGTTCCTGCTTCACCGGGGAGGCGTGGGTGAGCGCGGGGAGGCAAACGCCGGGGCGGAGGTTGGCGAAGAGGCCGAAGTGTTTGCGCAGCGGGAGGAGCGCGCCGCGTTCGGGTTGGATGTCGGGCGGGAGGTTTTCCCATTTTGGTCCGCCGACCGATCCGAAGAGAATCGCATTCGCTTGCTCGCAGGCCTTGAGGGTTTCGGGTGGCAACGGGTGGCCGGTGGCATCGATCGCGGCACCGCCGACGAGGTGTTCGCTGCGCTCGACCGTGAAGCCGAATTTCGCCTCGGCGGCATCGAGGATGCGGATTGCTCCGTTCATGACTTCCGGGCCGATGCCGTCCCCTGCGAGAATGGTGATGCGGTGCTTGCGTGACATGCGCGGGAAGATGGAGGGCGCTGCGTCCGCTGGCAAGCGTCGAGCTGCGATTCCGCGCGTTTGACGGCCATTGCAACGCGGGCTTGCGTTGGGCCCGATGGCGTGCATGTTAGGCGACATGGAACCGACCACCGAAAGACTCAGGAATTTCCTGCAATATGTGGCCGTCAAGCTCATCGATGAGCCCGGGCAAGCGCAGCTGAAAGTGGCTGAAATCGC
>JBIKIR010000029.1:0-30559 GCA_044361475.1 Luteolibacter sp.
GTTGGAAGATTTCAACTTCGCCGAAGTTGCCGCCCGACCCGCCCGGAGAAGACCCAGATGGCGGATCGAGTGAAGAAAAAACCCGCGCCGCTTAGCTCAAACGCAATTCAACTTCGGATTTCGGGTTAAATACTATCGGCAGACACATCCTCAGCTCTCCTTTTGCAGAAGGTTCCAAGCGGTGACGAGGGCCTTGAGGTCGGCCAACTTGTTGGGTGGGCCGCACCGGCAATGTGATGGGGTAATGCGCTACCCGTTTTTGCGGGCTTTGTACCACTTTCGGAAATCCCCGCCGCGAGATTCGGGCAGGGTGCGTTGGCCGAGCCAATCCTGAAGCGGCTTGATTGGCGCGACATGGATGGGAAGGTGGTTCATTGCCTTCGACATCGTCATCGCCGTGCGCCAGAGCGAGGGCGAGGTGGCGAGAGTGGAGAAAGGCGTCATCGGCACAGCGGCGGGTGAGTGGACGCCTTCGCGTTTGGCTTTGTCGCGCAGGCGCAGTAGGAGGTCGGGGATCGGAATGTCGACCGGGCAGACTTCATTGCACGCGCCGCAGAGTGAGGAGGCCTTCGGGAGGTCGGCGAGTTCCGGGAAGCGATCGCCGAAGAGCAACGGCGAGAGCACCGCGCCGACCGGGCCGCCGTAGGTCGAGCGATAGGCGTGGCCGGAAGCCTGACGATAGACCGGGCAAACATTTTGGCAGGCTCCGCAGCGGATGCAGCGGAGGATTTCGCGGCAGTTCGACGCGAGGACATCGGTGCGGCCGTTGTCCATGAAGACGACATGCATGTGCTCGGGGCCATCGGGTTGATTGGCCGACTTCGGGCCGTTGATGAACTCGGTATAGACCGTGAGTTGCTGACCGGTGGCCGAGCGGCCGAGCAGGTTGAGGAAAACCGCGAGATCTTGTTCGCGCGGAATTACCTTTTCGATGCCAACCAAAGCGATGTGCACTGGCACAGGTGCCATGCCAAAGCGCGAGTTGCCTTCATTGGTCACGAGCGTGAGTCGGCCGGTGTCGGCGCAGACGAAATTCGCGCCAGTGATGCCTGCCTCGGCGAGCATGTACTTTTCGCGAAGGTGGACGCGTGCGCGGCGGGTGATCGTTTCCGGATCATCGTTGTAATCTGCGGCGATGCCTTCGCGTTGGAAGGTGCGGGCGATTTCACGGCGGTTCTTGTGGATGATCGGCTTGACGATGTGGGATGGCTCGTCGTTGTCGAGTTGGACAATGAACTCACCGAGATCCGACTCGAGGCATTCAATGCCGTTTTCGATGAGGAAGGGATTGAGGTGGATTTCCTCGGCGGCCATCGACTTCGACTTTGTGAGTCGGGTGACGCCGTGGCCGCGCAGGATCGAAAGAATTTCCTGACGCGCGTCTTCGGCGGTTGCGGCGAAGTGGACCTTCACGCCGCGCTGGGTGAGTGCCGCTTCGGCCTTTGCGAGGTAATCGCCGAGATGGTGGAGCGTGTGGTCCTTGATCGCTCCGGCAAGTTTGCGCAGCGAGTCCGGATCGGCGTAATCCTTGTGCAGGACCTCATAGCGTTTTTCCGTGCCCTTCGACGAACCGTCGAGCACAGAGCCTTGCTTTTCGTCGCTTATTTTGCGGGCGTAAAGATCGATGGGTTGGGTGCCGATCATGGTGTGGCGTGGCTTGGTTTTACCAGCGTGTCCCGAAGGATCTGGATGGCGTGGAATTGCGGGATCGCGCGACCTTGGTTTTGCGCGAGGCCATTGAGGTGCATGAGGCAGGACATGTCGGTGCCGACGAGCATGTCGGGTCGGATGTCGAGCATGTGGTCGAGCTTGAGTGTGCCCATTTGCCCTGAAATGTGCGGAAAGGTCACCGAGAAGGTTCCGCCGAAACCGCAGCATTGTTCGGATTGTCCGAAGGGAACGACTTCCGCATTTTCAATCGAGGAAAGCAGCGTGCGGACTGCTTCGCCGGTCTTGGTGCCGCGGCTGTGGCAGGAGCGGTGGAATGCGATGCGGGTCGGTTTTTCAAATTTCCCCGGCCATGTGCGAATGTTGAGGTCGTTGAAAATGAAATCGATCACCTCGCGGGTACGCTTGGCCAACGAGTCGATCGCGGCATCGGGTTCTTCTTCGAATTGGAGCTTGTTGCCGTGGCGGTTCATCGCCGCGCATGAGCCCGAAGGAACGATCACCGGCACTTCGCCGGCGAAGACATCGGCGCAGTGGCGAGCGACTTTGCGCGACGATGCCCAATCGCCGGAGTTGAATGCCGGCTGGCTGCAGCAGGTTTGGTTCTCAGGGAAATCGACTGATATGCCAAGGTGCTCGAGGACCTCGACAGTGGCCTTTGCCACATCGTCGAAGAACGCGTCACAAAGGCAAGTGCCCATGAGAAGCACGCGTTGGTTGAGTGGGCGGGCGCTGGGTGTGGACATGGAAAAAAGTGTCTGTTCACAGGCTATCGATCGGGCGGGGCGCTGCAATCCATAATCCTTGCGGGGTTTATTTTTCCCGCTCGCGAATGCCGGAGTGCGCATGATTTGCATGGTTCGCGGCGGATATTTCATTGGGTAGGGCATGGGATGGACAAGCATGCGGCGGGATGCTTGAGTGCTGCCGATGAGCGATGGATCCTTGTTGCTGCTAGGGCTTGATGGGCCGGAATTGAGGCCGGACGAAGCGGCGCTGTTCCGCCGTTTGCAACCGGCCGGCTACATCCTTTTTTCGCGCAACATCGTTTCGCCGGAGCAGACGCGAAAGCTCACCGACGACCTGCGCGACTTGTCGGTCGATTTGCCGATCATCGGCATCGATCAGGAAGGTGGACGCGTCACGCGCACCAAGGAAATTGCGCCGGTGCTGCCATCGGCCGAGGCCCTAGCGGCGCGTGGGGACATGGGAAAAATTGCCGATGCCGGCGTGTTGACCGGCGAGTTGTTGGGGCTTCTCGGTTTCAATCTCAACTTTGCACCGGTGCTCGATCTTGATCATTTTCCCGGGCTTGCAAATGCCCTGCGCGGCCGTTGCTGGGGGCGCAACCCGCAGCGCGTGATCGATTTCGCGGGTCAGTGGAACCGCTGGATGCGCCGACAATCGATCGCGAGTTGCGGCAAACATTTCCCCGCTTGCGGCCGTGCCATTTCCGATCCGCATCATGACCTGCCATCATCGCCTGCTACGCTCGAGGAATTGCTGCGCGAGGATGTGATCCCATATACCGCGCTGATGCCCGAGCTGGATTCGATCATGCTCGCGCACATCGAGTTTCCCAACATCGATGCTGATTTTCCCGCATCGCTCTCGCCCAAAATCATCCGGCGTTTCCTGCGCGATCAACTC
The DNA here is from genome assembly GCA_044361475.1 of Luteolibacter sp. Lineage (GTDB taxonomy): Bacteria > Verrucomicrobiota > Verrucomicrobiia > Verrucomicrobiales > Akkermansiaceae > Luteolibacter. The sequence continues at coordinate 3,319 of JBIKIR010000029.1, forward strand.
GGCTTCGACCGCCACCTCGTGATGACCGACGACCTCGACATGGGCGCCATCACCAAGCGTTATGGTCGGGGCGAGGATGTGAAACTGGCGATCCGCGCCGGCAATGATCTTGCGATGATCTGCCACCGCAATGACACCGCGGAAGCCGCCGCCCGCGCGATCGGCGAATTGCCCCTCGGCATGCGGCACGAGGTGCAGGATCGCGTCGAACGCTTCCGCCGCCGCGTGCTGCGCCCGCCCGCCGCATGGTCGGCCCCAAAATGGCAAAACACCTGCGCTAAGATCGCCCAACTCGCGGCGGAATTCGATCCCGCCGAGGAAACCGTCTCTAACAGCCCGGTGGCGGATTATTGACAACCCCTCTCCAGCATCCACGCGATGTGCGGGGTGTAGAGGTTGGGCTCGAGGAGGAAGGAGTCGTGGCCTTTTTCCGAGTGCACGGTGATGTGCATGCAATCGACTTTGGCGCGTTCGAGGTGCTTGACCAGTTCGGCTTGTTCTTCCGGGTAGAAGCAGAAGTCCGAATCGATCGAGAAGACCAGCCAGCGTTGGTTGGCGGCGCGGGAGCGCTGGAATAGGGCTGCGGGTGTTTCGGCATCGCCTTCGAGCGTGGCATCGAAGCGTGACCAGAGATCGATGATGCGCAGGTAGGTGTTGGCATCGAAGCGCTGCACGAATTTTTTTCCCTGATGGAGCATGTAGCTCTGGAATTGGTCGCGCACCTTGTACCATGCGAGCACATCGTCGGGCTGGACGACATCCTTGCGGGCGCGGCGCTCGATCGAATTGAGATGGACGAATGTTTTGTGCGAAATCATGCGGGCCAACGCGAGACCGTAGGTCGGTGCTTCGCCCTCGTAGTAGTCACCGCCGTTGAAGTGCGGGTCGTTTTCGATCGCGAGGATTTGCTCGAAAAGGATCAGGCGATTGAGCACCGTGGTTTTGAATCCCGATGCAATGGCGATCACATTGCGAACTCGCTCGGGCAGGCGGGTGGCAAAGGTGAGCGCGACAAGGCCGCCGACCGATGGGCCGACAATCGCATGCAGCGCGCCGATGCCAAGCTCGTCGAGCAGGAGCGCGAGGACATTGACTTGATCGGTGGCGGTGACGGCGGGAAATGAGGAGCCCCAGTGGCGACCGGTTTCCGGATTGATCGATCCCGGTCCGGTGCTGCCGTAGCAGCCGCCGAGGTAGTTGGCGCAAATGACAAAATGTTTATTGGTATCGATCGCCTTGCCGGCACCGATCATGTCTTCCCACCAACCGGCATGTAGTTCCTCCTGCCAGAGCGAGTCCACGCCTTCGATCGAGGGGTTGCGGCCGGATGCGTGATGCGAGCCGGAGAGCGCGTGGCAAACGAGTATCGCGTTCGACTTGTCGGCATTCAGTTCGCCCCAGGTTTCATAGGCGATGCGGACCTGCGGCAAAGTGCCGCCATCCCGGAGCGGGAAGGGGCTGCCGATCTCGAGAAACCGAGTCTGGGTCGCGTGGGACATGGGCGGAGACTAGCCGCTTGGGATGATCCCTGCAAGCCGGCTTCCTGTCATTTGAGTTCGCGGCGAAGTTCGGTGATGCCGTCGCGTATTTCAAAGATCGTGCTGCGGATGTGGGCGAGGGCCGCGAGTTGGTCGGCATCCTCCTCACTGGTCATGAGTTCCTGGCATGCGCCGACCGATTCGTTGAGCCAGTTGAGGCAGCGTTTCAAAATCGCCAGCACATAGCCGGCCTCGGGTTCGTAGCCGCTGCTGCGATCATTGAGTGCGCCGGCCAGCTTGCCGCTGACCTGCAGCAAATTCGAGATGAGCAAATAGGATGGCGAGCTTTGGCTGGATTCGCCGGAGACCACATCCATCGCACGCAGCGCAAGCTCTTGGGCGCGTGCCTGAAGTGGGTGCCTCTCGTATTTGCCAAAGGGGTCTCCATCGTCCGCGAAATCCGCATCGTCGGCGATGTCATCGAAATCAAGACGCCCACCCGCATCGATGGCAGGCTCATCCGAATCATCGCGCGTGTTGGCTTCATCACGCTCGGCCATTTCCTCCAGCAAGCCATCCCAACCCATGACGAATGCCTCTTTGCGTTCGCAGTCGCTGTCCTCCATGTATTTTTCGAGCACCTCCTGGTACGCGTCGGTGAGCCGGTCGGACTCCTTGAGTCGCTGTTCCCAGGCAAATTCATCCATGCGGTCGGAATAATCATTCTCCTCATCCTCGCTTGGCTCGCGGCGGCGGATGACCTGCGCCATGAAGTCGCGCATCGCGTTGAGATTGGCGAGCTTTTGTGCCTCTTCGTCATCCACATCCATGGTCCACTCGTGTGGTGAAACATCGAGTTTGAACTCCGTGGTTTCAATCACCACGCGTCCGTTGATTTCACTGAACCACTCGAGGTAGAGAACATTTTTCCACTCGCAAGGAATCTCGCCGCCGCTTTTGTGGATCTCGCACATTTCGCCATCGCCGACGAGCGGCACGCGGGCCTTCCTTGAGGCGGTCATGTCGCCGACGATTCCTTTTTGGTGCGTTTCGATTTCCGCCGAGTCTTCCCCTGCCACGGGCGAGCGGTTTTGAAATGCGAGCCGTGTGCCGGCGAGGTCGCGCCAGCAATCTCCAACGAGCTCGAGGGTCAAAGGTTCGTCGCGGCCAGCCAACCAGATGCGGCCGGTGGTTTGTCCTTCGACGGTGTTGTCGATCTCGCCGCGGACGACCGCTTCATCAATGCGCCATGCCATTGGTGAAATATCCGCACGCGTTGGCGATGGCGTCAAGCAGGCTTGCGTGCGTTGTGGCGCGGACTTTCAAGCCTGATTCGTCATGCCGCGATGAGGCGCCTAAATGATTGCAGGAAAATTTCGATTATCCACTTGCAAGCCGACCGGATGTCCACTAACCATTCTGCCCCGCCTGCCGGAGCATCAATGCGAGGATAGCTCAGTTGGTAGAGCAGTTGGCTTTTAACCAATTGGTCCTGGGTTCGAGTCCCAGTCCTCGTACTTCTTCCGCCGCGAAGATTTTAAGGCGCTTTTCAGCGCTGATCTTGCCCCGAGCAGCAAGATCATCACCAGCGGATGGCGGCTGCTGCCCATGTGAGGCCGGCTCCAAAAACAACCAGCACGATGCGGTCGCCGCGATGGAAGACGCCCTTGCGGTTGGCTTCATCGAGCGCGATGGCGACTGCGGCGGCTGAGGTGTTGCCGTACTTGTCGAGGTTCACAAAGACTCGTTCGTTGGGCACGGCGAGGCGATCGGCGATCGCGTCGATGATGCGCAGGTTCGCCTGATGCGGAATGACGCAGGCAATTTCCTCCGGCTGCCATCCGGCGCGTTCGATGACTTTTTCCGCCGCTTCTTTCATGCGGGTGACGGCGTGTTTGAAGACCTCTTTGCCCTGCATGCTGAGGGTTGCGAGATTTTCGTGCACATTGGCGGCGGTGATCGGGCAAGCGCTGCCGCCGCCGGCGATTTCGAGTAAATGCGTGAGGTTGCCGTCGGTGCCCATTTCGGTCGCGACGATCGCGCCTTCGCCTGGTTGCGAGCGGCGCAGCACGGCGGCACCCGCGCCATCGCCGAAGAGCACGCAGGTCGTGCGATCCTGCCAGTTGGTGACGGTCGAAAGTTTTTCAGCGCCAATGATCAAGGCATTTTGAAACGCGCCATCCGAGATCAGGCGCTTGGCGATTTTCATCGCGTAAAGAAATCCCGAACACGCGGCGGAAATGTCGAAGGCGACAGCACGAGTTGCGCCGATCTGTTGTTGCACATGGCACGCGGTGGCCGGCGTTGGGGTGTCGGGTGTGATGGTCGCGACAATGATCAGTTCGATTTCGGAAGCCTGCATGTTGGCTTGCTCGAGCGCACGCCGTGCGGCGTGGCTTGCCATGTGCGAAGTGTGTTCTCCTTCGGCGGCGATGTGTCGCTCACGAATGCCGGTGCGGGTGACAATCCACTCGTCGCTGGTATCCACTTTCGCGGCGAGCTCTTCATTGGTGAGGACCCGTTCGGGTACATAACTACCGGTGCCCGCGATGCACACATCGACTTCGGAATTCAACTCACTCATGCGGCGTGAGATTGGAACCAGCAGCGTGCGCTCACAAGCGCGAATTTATACCGTTGAGCTCGCGGCGCTTGTTGCGCGTGCGTCTTGCGATCACTCGGCGGCAACCTCTTTGGTCGCGAGGCTTGCCATCGCTTCCTCGATGCGGGCGTTGACCTTTACGGCAACGGTTTCCATCGCGACGCGCACGGCGTTGCGGATCGCGAGCGCGGATGATGACCCGTGGGCGATGATGACCACGCCATTCACTCCGAGCAGTGGGCTCCCACCGTAGGTTTCGTAGCTGCTTTTTTCCTTGAGTGCTTTGAAGGCGCCTTTGGCGAGCATCGCGCCACAAAGTCGCAGCGGGTTGCCCTTGATCTCGGCCTTAAGCCATTTAGAAACCGCCTTGGCGGTGGCCTCGACGGTCTTGAGCATGACATTGCCGACAAAGCCGTCGCAGAGCACGACATCAAGCTCGGTTTCGAAAAGGTCGCGACCTTCGACATTGCCGACAAATTCGATGCCGGGCGTTTCTTTGAGAAGCTTGAAAGTTTCTTTCGTGAAGGTCGTTCCCTTTTCGTCCTCTTCGCCGTTCGACATGAGACCGACCCTTGGATTTTTCACACCGAGCACATTGCGTGCGAAGGCTGTGCCCATCACCGCGTAAGCGACAAGATGCTCGGGCTTTGCTTCTGGGTTGGCACCGGCGTCGAGAATGTGACAGAGGCCGTGCTCGTTGGGAATCGCAGTGGCAATGCCCGCGCGGTCGACGCCGGGAAGCGTGCGCAGCTTCAATGTCGCCGAGGCCACGGCGGCACCGGTATTGCCTGCGGAAACAAACGCATCGGCACGACCTTCCCTCACCATTTCCATGGCGATGTTGATCGACGATTGTTTTTTACGGCGCACCGACTTGGCGCCCGGTTCAGACATGCTGATGGCTTCGGCCGCATGCACGATGCTCACTCTCGAATCACTGAGATCGAGACCTTGTTTCGCGCATTCCAGTTTCAACTGGCTCTCGTCGCCGACGAGATAAAGGTGCTGAAGCTTGGGATAATATCTCAACGCATCGATCGCGCCGCCGATGTTCACGGCAGGTGCATGATCCCCACCCATGGCGTCTAAAGCGACTTTCATCTGGTCAGGAAATTTGTGATGCGTTGGGAAATCCGGGCTCTTGATCCTGTCGCGCCGCCCGATCCTCAAAGGACGAAACGCGCGACGGCTGATCCGGAAAATTTTTCCGTGCCGGGCTCAGAGAGCCTCGACATCGAGCACCTGGCGGTCGCGATAATATCCGCATGACGGGCAAGCGATGTGCGATGGCACTTTGCTGCCGCATTCGGGGCAATTCTTGAAGATGGGTGCACGCCAGCGCTTTGCGCCACGGCGCATTTTCTGACGGCTTTTGGATTGGCGGCGCTTTGGAACGGCCATGGTCTTGCTTCGTGTTAGGGTTGGTCCTTGAGGTCCTTGAGTTGGTCGAGGGCCGACCATCGATCGGCTCCCGCACCGCGGGGCGGAGTGGGTACAGTATCTTCCGCGGGTTTGTCCACTGATAAATATCGAGGATCAATTTCGCAGTGCTGGGGCACATCCCCATCCTCGCAGCGAGGGTCGATCGGGAAGTGGATCAGAACCTCTTCACGCAGCGCATCGCTGGCGTCAATTTCGCCGGCTTGGTCGATTTCGATGGAAATGGCCGCATTTTCCAGCCGGATGGTCTGAACAAAGGGGTGCAGGGTCCGCACGCAGGTGAATTCGAAGGGTGCCTCAAGGCTTCCGGTGAGCAGCAACTCAGAACCGAAGCGTTGCGCCCAAAGGCTGTATTTCAAGGGCCCAATGGCCTTTGCGTCGCCCTCTGGCAGATCGAAAACTTCGGTCTTCAACTCACCCTCGTAGCTCTTCCCCTCTTCCGGCAATGTCGCCAGATCAATTTTCAATCGCTCGCTCACGAGTCGATTTTAAGGCCGATTCGCCTTACGCCAAGCCGCAATTGCCGATCGCGTGGGCTGCGCCTAAAATTTTTTAAATCCAATGATTCCAAGCAACTCCGCCCCGAAGCGGCAACAGAGGCGTTAAATTTCGGAAATGTTTAAGAATTTTTTCAAATTTTCCAAACGCCCCAGTTTTGACCCGATGGATGATTTTTTTTCAACCCCTAGGGCTAGGATGGCTTGCTCGCCAATCACACTGCAAGAGCCTCTTATTAAGGCTGTTTTACATTATACATGCATTTCTAAAACCACAAGATATGGTATTGTGAATAATTTGTGGATACCACATGAGCAAAATTGCATTGACCCGAGAGCCGATTTCAAATGAGGTTTCAGACGCTTCACGAGGCAAAAAATTCAATTTGATTTCACTCTCCCCGTTTTTTTCACCCCCCTAATCAAAAGAGCTTAAACAACCATGTCAGCAAACTCCGCAACCACCACTGTCACCCTTGGAAACCGCAGCTTTCACCTCGATCGCGATAAAGCTGAGCAGGCAATCGCCGCCAAGAGCGTGATCAATGGGCGCGACACGATGTTCTTCAACATTCTGCCGCTCAAATACCAGTGGGCGTACGACCTCTACAAAACCATGAAGAACAACCACTGGGAGCCGGAGGATGTGACCATGCAAAAGGATGTCGAACAGTGGCGCTCCGACGAAATCAGCGATGTCGAACGCTGGATCATCAAAATGGGCATCGGTTATTTCTCCGCCGCCGAAGGGATTGTCGGCGACAACGTCCTGCACGTGGTGCGCGAAGTGGTGACCGCGCCCGAACTGAAGCTGGTGCTCGGCCGTCACGCGCATGAGGAAAACATCCATGCCGATTCGCTGGTGTACATGCTCTCCTCGCTCGGCCTCAACCCACACGAGTGCGAAGCGATGTTTGAGGACATCCCGACGATCAAGGCGAAGAACCACTTCGTCGTTTCGAATTCACGCGCGCTGCGCCGCGATGTCGACCTCACCATCACCGAAAACAAACAAGCGCTCGCTAAGAACATTTTCCTCTTCGGCCAAGTGATGGAAGGCACGCAGTTCTACGGCCTCTTCGGCATGATCCTCTCGCTCTATCGCCAAAACAAATTCCCCGGCATCGGCTCGATGTTCCGCTACACGCTGCGCGATGAATCGAATCACATCGAGGTCTTCCGCAACCTGCTCATGGACCTCATCAACGAGAACCCCGACATCTGGACTGAGGCGTTCAAGGAAGACCTCCGCGACACGATGAAGGACGGTATCACGCTCGAGAAACAATTCATCCGCGACTGCCTGCCGGTTTCCGCGCTTGGACTCAACTCGACCGACTTCGAAACTTACATTGATTACATCGCCGACCGCCGTCTCGCTTCATGCGGGCTCGCGCCGCTCAACGCCTCCGTCTCAAACCCGTTCCCATGGCTCGCCGAGATGATGGACATCAAGAAGGAAACCAATTTCTTCGAAGGCCGCGTCACCGAATACCAGAAAGCCTCGGCTCTCGCCGCTGTCGACGACGACGAGCTTTGATCCGCGATGGGGTGGGGATGATCCCCCATTCATCCGCGCCTCGCATCGTTTCGTCACGCATTTCCAAAACACAAAATTTCACCAATCAAATCCCATGTATCGTTCCATTGATCCCACCGAAGATATCGTTCTCAAGCAAGTCATCACCGACCGTTTCGCGCTGCCACCCGCGGACCGCATGTTCTTGTGGCGCGATGTGCTTCCGAAGGAAAAGCGTGTCCCCATTTCCGACATCATCGTGACCCGCGGCAACGCCGAATCGCAATTTTCCCTCGAGGATGTGGCCGATGCGATCGGTGATTCGCTTGCCGACCTGCTCATCGCGCGCAGCGAGGACGAGAAGTCGATCTTCTCGGATGTGAACCGCCAGTTTGTTTCCGATGTCGCTCACGCGGTGGCCAACTCGCTGACCAAGTCACTCGACGAAGGTGGTCGTCTGCGTCTTTCCGAATCCGATCTCTACCTGCTCATTGAAAAGGCCTTGCTCGAGAACGAAGCCTACGATGTCGCCAAGTCGCTTGCCTTCCGCCGCTCGCTCGAAAAGCACGGCTCGGTCGATCTCAACGCCGGGCTCAGCACGCTGCCCGTGCGCCTCATCCGCCGCAACGGCAATGTCGTGCCGTGGTCGGAGACGAAAATTGAAATCGCCGTGCGCAAGGCATTCCTCACGATCAAGGAAAACCCCGAGCCATCGATCGATATCGCTCATGCGGTGACCGAAAAGATCCGCCGCGGCGACCAGTCGTTCGTTCACATCGAGGATGTGCAGGACATGGTGCAGGAAGAACTCATGCGCCAGGGCCACTTCAAGGCGGCCGAGCATTACATCCTTTACCGCGCCCAACGCTCGCGCCTTCGCGAAGAGCAGGAAGCCAATGCCGAAGACCCGAACCAAGAGTACATGGTCACCGTTTCCGACGAGCAAGGTGGCTCGTCGTTCTGGGATGGCATGGAACTCAAGAAGCGCATTTCTTTCGCTTCGATCGGCCTCGACCTCTGCTTGTCCGAAATCGAAATCGAACGCGAACTTCGCCGCTCGATCGGATCGGAAATTTCCGAAAAGGATCTCAAGGCCACCATCATTCTCAACGCCAAGTCGCTGATCGAAAAAGACGCCGACTTCGCGAAATTTGCCGGCCGCATCCTGCTTTCCTACATCTATGAGGAAGTGCTCAATTGGTCGATCTCGCGCGATGGCATCGACAAGCTCAAGCAGGCCCACAAAACTGCATTCAAGGCCTACCTCAAGCACGGCGTCTCCATCAAGCGCCTCAACCCCGAGCTGCTCGATCGCTACAATCTCGACAAACTCGCCGAAGCGCTCGATCCGACCGCCGACCTCGACTTCGACTATCTCGGCATTCAGACACTTTACGACCGCTACCTCATTGTCGACAAAACCGGCCACAAGCCGCGCCGTCTTGAAACGCCGCAGTTCTTCTGGATGCGCGTGGCAATGGGCCTCTTCAAGCGTGAGGAAAACAACCGCGATGAATGGGTCGTGCGCCTCTACAATCTCTACAAGGGTCGCCGTTTCTGCTCGTCCACACCGACGCTGTTCAACTCCGGCACGCTGCACTCGCAGCTTTCCTCATGCTATCTCTACAAGGTCGACGACTCGATCGAGTCGATCATGATCCGCGGCGTTGCCGAAAACGCATTCCTCTCGAAATGGGCCGGCGGCCTCGGTGGTTCATGGACCTCCGTGCGCGGCACCGGTGGCTACATTCAAGGCACCAATGGCGAGTCGCAAGGCATCATCCCATTCCTCAAGCTTCACAACGACCAACTCGTCGCAGTGAACCAAGGCGGCAAACGCCGTGGCTCCGGCTGCGCGTATTTGGAAACCTGGCACAACGACATCGAGGACTTCCTCGAGCTGCGCAAGAACACCGGCGACGAGCGCCGCCGCTGCCACGACATGAACACGGCCAACTGGATTCCCGACCTGTTCATGAAGCGCATGGCCGATCGCGGCACATGGACGCTGTTCCGCTCGAATGAAGTGCCCGATCTCCACGATCTCTACGGCAAGGCTTTCGAACAACGCTACTGCGAGTACGAGGCGCTTGCTGCCGAAGGCAAAATCTGGTCGCGCCAAATGCCCGCTCTCGAGCTCTGGAAGGGCATGCTCAAGATGGTTTTCGAAACCGGCCATCCATGGATCACTTTCAAGGATCCCTGCAATGTCCGCTCGCCGCAAGACCACTGCGGAGTGATCCACTCGTCGAATCTCTGCACCGAGATCACGCTCAACACCTCCGCCGACGAAACCGCCGTTTGCAACCTCGGCTCGGTCGTGCTCGACACGCACATCACCCGCGATGGCGCGCTCGACCACGAGATGCTCAAGGAAACCATTACCGTTGCAATCCGCGCGCTGGACAATGTCATCGACATCAATTTCTACCCGACCGAAGCGGCCAAGACGGCCAACTCCCGTCATCGCCCGATCGGCCTCGGTGTGATGGGTCTGCAAAACGCTCTGTACAAGCGTGGGCTCGCCTTCGCCTCGGATGCGGCTGTCGAGTTTAACGATGAAATGATGGAGGCGATTGCCTACTATGCCTACGGCGCCTCATCCGATCTCGCAAAGGAGCTCGGCACCTACTCGTCATACAAAGGCTCGAAGTGGGATCGCGGTCTTTTGCCGCAGGATACGCTCGACCTCCTCGAGGACGAGCGCGGCCGCAACATCGATGTGCCGCGCGGCGGCAAAATGGACTGGTCCGTCGTCCGTTCGAAAATCGCAGACCAAGGCATGCGCAATTCGAATGTGCTGGCCATCGCGCCGACCGCCACAATTTCGAACATCATGGGCACCACGCCCTGCATCGAACCGAACTACAAAAACCTTTACGTGAAATCCAACCTCTCGGGCGATTTCATCGTGCTCAACTCGGAGCTCGTCAAGGACCTCAAGAAGGCCGGTTTGTGGAACCAGGAAATGCTCGACCAACTGAAGTATTTCGACGGTGAACTCGATGCCATCGACGACATCCCCGAAGCGCTCAAGCACAAGCACAAGACGGTCTTCGGCATTGGCCATGAATTCATCGTCGATGCCGCTTCGCGTCGCCAAAAATGGATCGATCAAGCTCAGTCGGTGAACCTCTTCCTCGCCACGCCGGACCTCAAGACCCTTTCACACATGTACCGTCGCGCATGGGACAAGGGGCTCAAGACGACCTACTATCTGCGCACGCTGCAGGCATCAAACATCGAGAAGGCAACCATCGACGTCAAAAAGGAAGTCCGTGGCATTGCCGCCGGCGCCAAGCGCGAATACACCGCCGAGGAGAAAAATGCCTGCTCGCTTGAAGCCATGCTCAATGGCGGCACTTGCGAAGCATGCCAGTAAGAAAGTGCGGGCGCGTTACCACGCCAGATCAAAATCATCCGGGCAATCAGTTTGGTTGCCCGGATTTTTTGGGTTCTTCCGCAGAGATAAAGTTTCAACAGTCCACTTCATTGAGCAAAATGCTCTATCAGGCGCAGGAGTTTTCCAGCGCCATGCGCTCTGCATTGCTAAGCGGCTGTGGCCGCCCCTCATGATCGACACGCACGGTCGTCATGCTGCCATGCGCGGCGCATTCGCCGGCATCGTTTTGCAGCTCGAATTTCCATGTCACCGAGCTGTTACCGATTTGTGCGATGGCGAGTTGCACTTCGACGCGGTCGCCGAATTGGAGGGGCTTGGCAAAATCGCAATTCACATTTACCCGCGGCCAGCCGCCGAGCGCGCGATCGAAGACCAGTACGCCGCGCGATTTGAGAAAGGCATGCTCGGCCTCCTCGACATAGCGCAGGATGTTCGGGAAATGCACCCACCCGCCGGCATCGGTGTCGGCAAATGCGACCTCGCGATGATGGCGGTAAAGGGGCGCGTCCATGATCATTCGAATCGGCTTACGAGCACCGAGGCATTGTGACCTCCAAAACCGAAGCTGTTGCTGAGGGCCACTTTGACATCCGCCTCACGCGCAACATTTGGCACGCAGTCGAGGTCGCACTCGGGGTCCTGATCCTCGAGGTTGATCGTTGGCGGCACGATGCTGTCCTTGATGGCCATGACGCTTGCGATCAACTCGATGCCGCCCGCGGCTCCAAGCATGTGACCGGTCATCGACTTCGTCGAGCTGACCATGAGGCCCTTCTTTACATGATCGCCGAAGGCGAGCTTGATCGCTTTGGTTTCGGCGATGTCGCCTAGGCCGGTGGAGGTCGCGTGGGCATTGAGGTAGTTGACCTCGTTGGCATTTTTCTTGCCGTGGTTGAGGGCCATCTGGATCGCGTAGGCCGGACCGCTGCCATCGGGTGATGGCGCGCTGAGGTGGTAGGCATCGGCGCTCACGCCATAGCCGATGAGCTCGGCATAAATTTTCGCTCCGCGTTTTTTCGCGTGCTCAAGTTCTTCGATCATCACGACTCCCGCGCCTTCGCCCATCACGAAGCCATCGCGGTTTTTGTCGAAGGGGCGCGATGCGCGTTCGGGTTCGTCATTGCGCGTGCTGAGGGCCTTCATGTTGCCAAAGCCGCAGAGGCCCATCGGCAGGATAGTCGCCTCGGCGCCGCCGCAGAGGAAGCCATCGGCATCGCCAAACTTGATGATGCGCCATGCCTCGCCGATGTTGTGGTTCGAGGTCGCGCATGCGGTGACGATCACCATGTTCGGGCCCTTGAGGCCGTACTCCATCGAGATGATACCGCTGGCGATGTTGGAAATCATCATCGGGATCGTGAAAGGCGAAACCCGCTTCGGCCCGCGTGTCATGTAAGTCGTATGCTCGTTTTCGAGCGTGGCCAGACCGCCAATGCCACTGCCAACCATCACGCCGAAGCGGCGGGCATCAATCGTCGAAACATCGAGGCCGGAATCGATCATCGCCATCTTCGAGGCCGCGACGGCAAATTGCACATAGCGATCCGCGCGACGCGAGTCCTTGGGCACATTGAAATAACCATCGGGCTCGAAATTTTTGACCTCGCCCGCGATTTTGCAATCAAAGGGCTCAGGGTCGAGCTGGGTGATTCTCGCAATGCCGCTGCGGCCCGCCTTCATGCCCTCCCAGGTGGAGGAGAGGTCGTTGCCCAAGGGTGAGAGGCAGCCAATGCCGGTGATGACGACGCGTCTTTCGTTCATGGTTTCGGCGGCGAATCTGCCCGCTCTGGCGGGACCGCGCAAGCAATCATCACGCCTGCCATCACTTCCTTTCGTTTTGCGCCCCGCAGCGGGGGCACTCGACCAAACCGCGTTTATCGGCCTCGAAGGCGTGAAGGCACAGGCGGCAAATGACCCGGCGGGAAAAGGCGCGGGTCTCGGCCCGCACACGGGATGTCCGCGAAATGATGGTCGCGACGAGGATGAAAATCATCGGAACGCACACCGCCAAAACAGCGAGCTCAGTGAGGGTCAGGCGCATGGGGGGCTTGGTTGATGATTCCCAGGTCGATGGCAAACCAGCGAGCGGCGGCGTGCGTGGCGGGTTGGAATTCCACCTGTCGCAGCCATTCGCCGAGGGCGCTCGTGGCGGGGTATTCGCCGCCGCTCAGTGCGATGCAATCCAGCACGCGGCCGTTCGCATCGACATGGAGCATAAAGCGCCACGAGTCGCGCAGCGACTTGCCGTTGATTTCAACAGAAAACTCCGGCAGCGCGCGTGGCATTTCTTCGAGACTGATGCCGGAGATCGGCGTGAGCATCGGCTGCGGGCGTGATTCCGATTTCACCGGAATTTCGATCGAGGGAAGCGGGCGGCGCGGAAACTCCGCTTCACCGACTGGCGCGAGGCTTGGGCTTACGATCGTGCTTGTTTCGCGCAGCGGGCGCAGCGTTGGCACATAGGGCGGCGGGGAAAACCGGATCACATCGAGCGCCGCCTGCTGGAGCCTCACCACCGCCTCATCACCGGCGGGATCGAAACGCAGCGGAAAGGGACCTTCCTCGCGCGCCCGGCGTTTCAACTCGATGCCGATGGCGTCGCTGCCGGCAAGGATGAGTGCGGCATGATCGTCGTGCGTGGAAGCTTGCGATCCGAGATCAACGCGCAACGAATGAAGCATGAAGGCGAATGCCGCACTCGTTATCATCAAAGCCACCAGCATCGGCAGGCGCGAATCGCTTTTGCGCGACCACGCAAACAGTTGCTCACCGGCATGGATGCGCCTTTTGTCTGAAACAACGCGCGTGGTCATTTTGAAATTTCCTTTTGCGACTCCGCGCTAGCGCCATTCGAGCCGGTGAGCGCAAGTCGGAAGCCTTTGCCAAGGATCAGCTCACCGACTTCGCGCTCGGCGCCGACCTGCGCGTCGGCATCGCATTGCAGCAGCACGATCGTGCGTGATGCAGCGCCTTGCTCGCGCAGGCTTTCAAGGCGCGAGTCAAGCGTCGCCATGTCGACCAATTCGCGGCCGAGGTAAATGCGCGCGCCGCTTTCCGCCGTCACGAGCGTGACAACCAGCGTCTCGCGAAAGCGCTCGAGCTGGAACCGCGAAGGTGGCGGATCAACCGTCACGCCAGCCTGGCTCGTGAGCGAGGCACCGGCGAAATGAAACATCCAGAGCAGCGCAAAAAGATTCACCACCGGCAGCGCGTGCAGCAGCGCCGGACGCTCTGGCAGCGACATTTCAAGTTTCAATGGCTTGCTCCTCCCGGAGGTTTTGGCGACTGCCGCCCCGCGCTGACCTCACCGCGGAATGACGCGAATTCGTCCTCTTCGCGCGCGTCGCAAATCATGTGTACCATTTCGATTCCCGCGCGCTCGATGCTGTGCACAAGGCGTTTTGCACGACCAAGGAAATACAGGTAAAACACATACATCGGGACAGCGACGACAAGACCCAGCACCGAGGTGATCAACGCGATCATGATGCCGGCATTCAGTTCCGCCGGTCCGCTGGCCGCGCCTTGCGCGCCGACTTGTTGGAAGGCCTCAAACATGCCGAGGAAGGTTCCGAGAATTCCGATCAGCGGCGAAAGCAGCGCAACGCCAAGAATGACCCTGATGTTTTTTTCGATGCGCGGCACTTCGATTTGGCCTGCCTCGCGGGTCACATCGCGCAGGTCGGCACGCGAGAGGTAATAGCGAAGCAACGAGGCATGGGCGACGCGGGCGACCGGACCCGGCGCGCGCGCGGCTTCGTGCAAGGCCTCGGCGAAAGCTCGACGGCGCACATGTTGCGCGAGGCCAACCAGCAGGTCGCTCACATTGATCCGCGCGCGGTAAAAGAAGAAGGCCCGCTCGATGACGCAGATCGATCCGACAAAGGCCATTGCCAGCAGCACCCACACGAGTGGGCCGCCGCGCTCGATCAATCCCGCAGGTTCCAGCATTGCCACGATCATCGGCCCCAAGCCTAAAGCACCGCCCAAGCGGCTGGCCAGCACCAAAAGCCGCGTGACGCGCGCAGCGGCGCTCAGCCCTTGAACGCAAAGGCCGGCACGCCCTTGACCCCGAGCCCGCGGATCACAAACAGACGGCCCGCATGCTCTTCCTTTGCGGTCTTGTGGACACCCGTGGTGACAAAAAGATCCGCAAGGTCCTCGCCGCCAAACGCGCAGGCGGTGGTCTCAAGGCAGGGCAACGCAATGCGGTGAATTTCCTGGCCCTTGGCCGGATCAAAACACGAAACGCATCCGCCATGGCAAAATGCGATCCATAGATTTCCATCCGCATCGATCGTCATGCCATCGGGCGAGGCGTCGATGTGCGCGGTGGAAATGACCGAACGCGGGTTGTTCAAATTTCCGTCTTCGTAATCAAATGCCAGCACCTCCTTGCGCGGCGTATCGATGTAATAGGCCAATTTCCCATCGAGCGACCATGCGATGCCGTTGGAATTGGTCGCCGGCGCAAAGGCTTCGTGGACGCTGAGGTCGGAATCGAGCCGGTAGAGCTTCGCCTCGCCAGTCTTTTTTGCGAGGCTGATCGATCCCGCAAAGAACCTGCCGTCGGGCGAGCACTTGCCGTCATTGAAGCGGTTGTCGGGCATGTCCGCCTCTGGGTCGGCGATCGGTGTGAGCTCACCTGTTTCCTCATCGAGAAATGAAAACCCATGGTCGCCGGCGATCACCAATCCGCCACCGGCGCGAGGAACCACCGTGCCAACGCGTTCGCCGACCGGCCATGATTTTTCGCTGCCATCCTCCGGATTGTAGCGGTGGACCATGCGGCCTTCGATGTCGACATAGTACAAATGTGTTCCAAACCAGATCGGGCCTTCACCCCACTGGCTGCGAATGTGTCCCACAGGTTCAACGCGGATCATGCGCCGAGGATAAGCCGCAGCACGCTCATCAACAACGGAAAACAATTGAGGCTTGTGCCTGCTTGCATTGCACACATTTCAGTCCCATCTTGGTCTACATGCCTGTGGATTTCAGCGCGATCGGCAATCGTCTAGGCCATGCGGGCCGCCGGCTCGGCGTGTGCGTGATCGATCTGCTTTATCCGCCCGATTGCGCGCTGTGCGGTGCGGGGCTACAAGGCCATCATTCTCTGTGCGAGGCCTGCGCCGGTGATCTCCCGCGCATCGTCGAGCCATTTTGCCAAACCTGCGGCATGGCGTATGAGGGGATCATCGATCATGCCTTCGAGTGCCCGAACTGCAGTGGGCTTTCTTTTGCCTTCGAATTTGCGCGGCCGGCCTTGCACAAGGACACGCGCACGCTCGATCTCATCCATCAGCTCAAGTACCAACGCTCGCTGCACTTGGCGCATGAGCTGGGCAAGCTTGCGGCGGAGTCATTTCAAAACGACCCGCGACTCGCAACTGCCCTTACGGAAAAGTGGCCATTGATTCCCGTCCCACTGCATCGAAGCAGGCTCATTCATCGCCACTTCAATCAGGCCGAGGAAATCGCTCTCGGCCTCAGCCATCAAAGCGGCCTGCCTGTCATTTCCGCCCTGCGACGCACGCGCGACACCGGCACGCAAACGCGCTTGAGCCGCAAGCAACGCATGAAGAACCTGCAAGGCTCATTCGAAATTTCCAAAGCCGGAGAAAATCTGATCAGCAAAAACCCGCATGGCGCGGTGCTGATCGATGATGTGCTGACCACTGGCTCGACCGTCAACGAATGCGCCAAAACCCTGCGCCGCGAGGGCATTCGCAAGGTGGTCGTGGTCACCGTGATGCGTGGTTAGTCACGCTCGGCGCTTGCGTCCGGCCGTTTGATCGCGAAGTGGCAAAGCACAACCGTCACGGCTAGCGCGACCAATGGCAAAAGTCCCGTGCGAAGATCACCAATGCCCAGCCATAGTTCATTGGGTTTTTTCGCAGCGACATAATGATGCGTCATGATAAAACCCTTGAGCGCGATGATCCATCCAATGTGGAGCCCGATCGGCAGCCACAGCGCACCGCTGCGCAGCCGCGCCCATGCGAGCACAAGGCCCACCGCCAGCATCGGAATGAATTCGGTGAGGATGAATATCCCGCAGGTGAAATGGGCGAGGATGCCGCCTAGCAATGAGAAGCCCGCTAGCCAATGCGTGGGATCAAGCACGCGCCAACCCAGCGGCGGTTCGACAAAATGCAGCACCGCAAACAACAGCGAGGCGCCGATGCAGGCGGTAAGCGGTCGCGCGTAGCGAAGCCACAATCCGAGCAGCAACCCACGGAAAAGCCACTCCTCAACCAAGGACACGCCCACGGCAGGAACCAGCACCTGCGACAGCACGCGGCCGAGGATCACAGGTTTCTTGTTCGGCGCAAAATAGCCCATCGACTCAAGCAACGATGCAAATCCCCACAGCACACCGGTGGCGACGAAGCACCCGACCAAGGTTTGGATCACCGCGGTTTTCCACGGCAACTTTTGCCACAAGCGCTTGGTGCCATCGCCTCGAAGGAGCCGCAAACGACGCAGCAGAAATGGCAGCAACACCAAGGCGGCCAGCAGCAGCGAGCGATTGAAGTAACGCCCGAATCCGGCACGGCGGCACGACCCGCCGACGGATTCGATCAAGCGCGGGAAATCACCTGCCGCAGTGAACTCGGCAAATGCTTTTCCCGCTTGATATAACCATGGTGCGATCGCAGCACCTAACACAAAGGAGCTGATAACCCAAATGACTGCAGCTCCAATCTCGGATCGCACGAACCGTCTCACTGGGGCGGATTAAATACAATCCGCCCCGTTTGTCGAGTGCCTCACTAACGAACTTCTTGGTTCGATCCGAGCGCAATGTTCACTTGGAACCAGAGTGACTGCTCATCGTCCTCGCCGGCGACCGAATCAAAGTTGTACTGCGTCCGCAATCCGACACGGCGCGCATCGTCAAGCCACCAGGTGAGCGATGGCGAAACGCGAAATCTCTCGGCTTGGCCGAAGTCATCGACGCCGCCAATCCATGCCACGCGCAGACCGCTGTCAAAGTGCTGGCACCAGGTCATGATCGCATGGCTATGGATGCCATCCTCGTCGTAATTTCCGACATAGGTTTCATCGATCACGCCATCATCATCCTCGTCGTGCTCGCTGAATGCATCGACATCGCGCCACAGGTATTCGGTACGCCAGCGGAACGCGCGCCCGCCCTTTTCCAAGCCATTTTCACGCCATTGGTATTCGACATCGACGCCGAACACATTCGTGTCGCGACCAAATCCATTCGTCCCGCCCGCCCATGAAGTGCCAGCCGTGACGCTGTGGAAATCATTGATCCGGTTTCTTGCCATCAAACGCGCGGTGACGACATCGTCGGCCACAAACGCACCATCGGCCTCGTGCGGGATTTCTTCGCCTTCATGTTCATGCTCATGCTCATGCTCATGCTCATGTTCGTGCGCCGGTGCATTGCCATATCCGAGCGAAGCGACCGAGACCCACTCGGGATCAAGCCCAAGCGGCAGCGTCCACGAAAGTTCCGCTCCTTCGAGCAAAAGCCCGTCCTCACCAAGCATGCGGGCATTGGCAAGTTCGGCATCCACGAAGTCCCACGCGTGCAGGTGCTTGTCGTTGAGCGCACCAAATCGCGTCAGATAACGACCGCCCTTGATTTCAAATCCGCCGGGGATGTTGGTGATTTTTCCAAACGCTTCTTCCAGTTCGCCGTCCCAGTCACCGGTGGCGTCCTGATAGAAAAGATAGTTCGAAAACGCTTCAAAATATTTCGTGCGCAGCGAAAGGCCCGGCTCGAGCGCTTGCACGGAAAACGGATCGCGCTTCGGGTCATGACCTCCGGACGCAAGCTCTTCGGTATCGCCGGTGCTGAAGCCGCCCACGCCATGGAAATGCAAGCTGGGGAACAGCAGATTGCCGATGTTCCAATCGTTGAATTTCTCCCAGTCGTCAGCAGGTGCCGCCTGGATGGTTTGCGAGTTGGTGAGGAGCAGCGCCGAAAGCGCAAGCATTCGTGTTGGTTTGGTTGTCATGATTTCGTTGCTTGGTTGGGAGATCGTAGGGCAGCGCGCGAATGCCGTGACTTCGCGATGAGCCCGTATTTCGGGCTGAAGAGAAATGCGATGAGGAACAGCAGTCCGAGAACAAGAACGATGGCCGGGCCTTGCTCGATGTTGATCCACCAACCGATCAGCACCGCCAGCGCGGATGCGATGCCGCCAAGCACCGCGCCACCCCAGAACAAGGCATTGGTGGAATCAGTGAGCAAATAAACCGTCGCGGCCGGCGTCACCAAAAGGCCGATCGCCAGCATGCAGCCAACCGCTTGCAGTGAGGAAATCAAGACGACGATCAGCACCGCCATCAGCAAGTAATTCAATGCCCGCACCGGCACTCCGAGCGTGGCAGCAACCTCGGCATCGAAGAGCGTCATCAAGAGCGGACGATGCAATGCGGTGAGCGTTCCCAGCGCGGTGATCGAAATCCAAAAATTCGTCCACAGGTCACCATCGCGCAGGCCCATGATGTTGCCAAAGAGCCAGTCTTCCATTTCCTGCGTCACGCCGATCCTGCGCAGCAAGATGATGCCGCCGCTGAAAGCCGCAGTGTAAAGGATCGCGAGCGCGGAATCCTGATCCAGTCGCGAGCCGCGCGAAACTGCAAGCGAACCGAGGCCGATCAGCAAAGCAGCAAACAAGCTGCCGAGAAACGCGCTCCAATCGTGCAGGCCAACCACCGCGATCGCCACCGCAATGCCAGGAAGCAATGCGTGTGAAAGCGAGCCAACCTTGAGCGCCGATTTGCGCAGCACGACAAAGGCGCTGGCATAGCCGTTGGTAAAACCGATCAGCAAGGCCGCCAACACCGCGCGTTGGTTGAAGGGGTGTTGGAAGGGTTCAAGCAGCCAGTCGATCATGCGCGCTCCTTTCCACCGGCAACACCTGCAGCAAAGGTTTTTTCAATTTGCTCGCCCGTGAAAACCTCCGCCACAGGACCGAATGCGAGCGGCTTGCGATTGAGCAAAAGTACTTCGTCATAAATGTCGCGCACGGTGTCGAGATCATGATGCGAGGCAATCACGAGGCGACCTTCTTCGGTGAGTTTGCGCAAGGTCTTGGCCAAGGCGTTTTTCGATGTGCGGTCGAGACCGGTAAAGGGCTCATCGAGCAAAAGCACATGCGCCTCCTGCGCCAGCGCGCGCGCAAGGAACACGCGTTGCTGCTGACCCCCGCTCAGCGCGCTGATCTGACGATCGCCCAGATCAGCGAGATCCATCCACTCGATCGCGCGTTGGATCGCAGTTTCATCATCGACGGAAAACGGGCGCCACCAACCGGACTGCGGGTAGCGCCCCATGCGCACCACACCGCGCACGGTGATCGGGAAATGCCAGTCGACATTTTCACGCTGCGGAAGGTAGGCGATTTCGCGGCTCCACTTCGCGACCTTGGTGCCGCGCCAAAAGATGCGACCGCCAGAAACAGGCAGCAATCCGGCAATCGCCTTGAGCAAGGTGCTTTTGCCCGCGCCATTCGGGCCGATCAATGCCACGCAAGAACCGCAGGAAGCCGACATGTTCACGCCCTGCAAGGCTTCAACCTCGCGGTAACGCACCTGCAAGCCCTCCACCCTCAACTCGTGATGGTGACCGCAATGATCGCAGGATTCGTGAGCGGGATGAGTCATCGTTTCATTTCAATGCGCATGCCATTCGTAGCGCAGGGTTTCCTCAACTTGACCTCTGCCGATCGCATAAGAGGTCTGCTCTTCGTGCGCATCAGGCATCACGGTGAGAAATGCCGCGCTTTCATTTTCGCCATCGGCAAATTCCACGCGCAGGCCGAGCTCGAGCTCATGGCCGGAGAGCTTGATCCCCACATCGTGCTCTGTTTCGCCAGGCACAGCATCGGCGAGATCCCACAGTACCGCGCCACTCGCGTCGCTGATCACCACGCGCTTGGCGGCATCCAACAAACGCAAACGCAAAACTGCCGGCAAAGTTTCATCGTCGGTCACCACCGGCGCTTGTGTCGCAGCAGGCGCTTGCGCCTTCGTCGCCGAGGTGAGCCGATGCAAAGGAATCGCAATCACACCGATACCCGCCAACACGAATGCCGTGCCAGCCAACGGTGTGCGCAACCATCGAAATGCCCCCTTCATCGCGCAACAAGCCCCTCGGTAATAACTCTGACATTGTGTCGGATCATGCCTACAAAACCCGCATCGGCTCCATGGCCGTTGCCATCAGCAATCAGCGGCTTTGCCACTCGCGTGCCGGTCGCCGCGGCGATCGCATTGAGAGTTTTGCCACTCGCGCCGATCTCGGGAAAAACCGCCCGAACACCGGATTTTTTCACCGATTCGATCGTCTGCGCCTGCTGCTTGGGCGTGGTGTTCTGCTCCTTGTTGAGCCCCGCCACCGCGATGACTTCAAAACCAAACTCCTTAGCAAAATATCCAAAGGCATTGTGAGCGGTAACCAATTTGCGTTGATCCTTGGACACCTTGGCCAGCTCGTTGCGCGCCCAGTTTTTCAAATCCTCGAGCTTGCGGCCGTAGGCCTGCGCGTTGGCCAAATACTGATTCTTGCCCGCCGGATCTTTCGCCGCAAATTCCTGCGCAACGACACGCGCCGCACGCCGCATGTGATCCACCCCATGCCACCAATGCGGGTCGATCGAACCCGCCGCGTGATTCGGGCAGCAAGTATAAACCGAATCCTTGCCCACCGCCAACGACGGAATCGTGCGGCCGACCTCGACCACCGTCACTCCGCCGAGAGCCGATTTCAACCGATCCAAATAAGACTCCAAATGCTTGCCGCCTGCCAACACCAGCGCAGATTCGCGCATGGTTTTCAAATCCGCCGGACGCGGCTCGAAGCGATGCGGATTCCCGCCCTCGCCGACGAGATCATAGACCTCCACCCGATCGCCGCCCACCTGACGCGCCAAATCCGCCATCAGCGGATGCAAGGCCGAGACCCGCAAGGCCGCCGCCATGCCCGCCGGTGACACGAGTAGCGCCAATGTCACGCATGCGATCCAATGTTTCATGCGGGAAACTTGATGCACCTTTTGGCCTTTTGCAAGCAAATTGCATCTAGCTGGGTTGGAGCACGCCAAATCCCTCGGGTTTGTCGTCCAAAAAGTACACATCCCGGTTCGGCCGCGAGCCCGGCGTGTGGACATCGAGCATCACCAATTCCTCCTCCGCCGTCACAAACCCATGCGTGGTGCCCGGCGGCAATCGCAAAAAATCCCCCGCGCGTAGCGGCTGCTCGGCGCCGTCGAGCAAAGCCACCCCGCTGCCGCTGATGACATAATAAAGCTCCTCTGCCACCAAATGATAACTCACCTGCGTGCGCTGATGCGGTGCAATACGGATCCGATACGCCGTCGCCGCACCTTCATCGCTCTCGGCAATCAGTGTCTCGATGTCGTAAGGCCCCAACTTCATTCTCGGCCCACCAGCCTCACCCACATGCAACATCCGAAGTTCCGAACTCATGCTCTAACATAACACAGCATGTGGATGTTGAAAAGAATTTGGGAAAAGACATGAGAGATTGGAGATTCAATATTGGGTAAAAGAATGAAATGCAGCCGCCTAAGGAGACACGGCACTCCTGTCGTGCATCTTAAAAATGTCGAGCCAGCTGGTCCCCAGGGCGCCTTGGCGTTGAATCTCTTCTTTTCAGTATTTCGGCTTTTACTTTTCAAAACTCACAGTTACCCGGAGTTCGCGCGAAGGGGATGACATCGCGGATGTTGGCCATGCCGGTCACAAACATCAGCAAGCGCTCGAAGCCGAGGCCGAAGCCCGCGTGCGGCACGCTGCCATATTTGCGGAGATCGGCATACCAAGCGTAGGCCTCGGGATCGATGCCGTGGCGCGTGAAATTTTCCGTCAAAACATCGAGCCGTTCTTCGCGCTGACTGCCGCCGATGATCTCGCCGATGCCGGGCACGAGCAAATCCATCGCGGCAACGGTTTTGCCATCGTCGTTGATGCGCATGTAGAAGGGTTTGATTTCCTTCGGATAGTTGAAAACGGTGACCGGCTTTTTGAAGTGGTTTTCCGAAAGCCAGCGCTCGTGTTCGGACTGGAGGTTGAGGCCGTACTCGACCGGGTATTGAAAGGTCTCGCCGCTTTGTTGCAGCAGCGCGACGGCATCGGTGTAGGAAATGCGCTCGAAGGATCGCGAGGCGACGAACTCGAGTCGTTCACGCAGACCCTTATCGACGAACTTTTCGAAAATCGCCAGATCGCCCTCGTGGTGTTCGAGCATTTCACGGACGAGAAATTTCACCAAGGCCTCGGCGAGATCCATGTCGCCAGCGAGGTCGCAGAAGGCCATCTCGGGTTCGATCATCCAGAACTCCGCCGCATGGCGCGAGGTGTTGGAGTTTTCCGCGCGAAAGGTCGGACCAAAGGTATAGATGTTCGACAGGGCGCAAGCAAAGGTCTCGCCCTCGAGCTGGCCGCTCACAGTGAGAAACGCGCGCTTGCCAAAGAAGTCCTCCGCGTCGCGCGAGATTTTTTCATCGGGCAGTGTGGTGACGCGAAACATCTCGCCTGCTCCCTCGCAATCACTGGCGGTGATGATCGGCGTGTGAACATGCACAAAGTCGCGCTCTTGGAAAAAGCGATGAATCGCAAAGGCCATGCGACTGCGCGTGCGAAACACCGCACCATGGAGGTTCGTGCGCGGACGCAGGTGCGCGATCGAACGCAAGAACTCCGCGCTGTGACCTTTTTTCTGCAACGGATAATCTTCCGGCACGCCACCGACGAGGCGGATCGATGACGCCTGCAATTCCCACTTCTGGCCCGCGGCCGGCGATGGCACGAGCTTGCCAAAGACCTCGACTGAAGCGCCAGTGTTCATCGCCGCGAGCTCGTCGCTGCCGGGGATGCCCGCATCGGCGACGACCTGCAAGTTGGCAAGACAGGTGCCGTCGTTGATCTCAAGAAATGAAAACGCCTTCGAGTCGCGGCGCGTGCGCACCCAACCGGCGATGTGGATCTCATCACAAGGCTCATCACGCAAAAGCACGCGCTTGATCAATGTTCGCATGCGCTTAGATAGTCAGGCAGCCGCCAATTGTCAAAGCGGCTCCATACAGGCTCTTTGAAGAAAGATTTGCCGCCAAGGCGCCAAGGTCGCTAAGGGACGCAGAAGAGGAAAGTTGAGATGTTATGGGTTATGGGGGGCATCGGAGTGAAAGATGGAGATCCGGCTTCTTCTCTTGAATCTTGCCTCTTGAAGTCTTGTCTCTTTTGCCGGTAGGGCGATGCGGCCCCGCAGCGCCGACTCTTGCAGAGATTTTCAAACCGCGAATGAACGCGAATCATGTGGGATTGCAGGTGGTGGATAGTGGATCGAAGATGCAGCCGCTGCTTATCTAGTTTCTTCTGTCTCCAAGTCTTCTGTCTTCTGCCGAATCGAAACGCGAAGACACGAAGCGCGCAAAGGACTTCGCAGAGTGAATTTGGAGAGTATTTAACACGCGCACATCCCGACCACAAAAACTCTGCGCTTTCCTATAAAGAAGCGGCGGCTCATTCGCGCGGACCTTTTGGAAAAAGGTCCCTGCCTTTTTGCAATCCGTGATCTTTCTCATTCGCGTCGATTCGCGTTCATTCGCGGTTCAAATTCTTCCTCCCCAATAACCTCTAACAAATAACCAACAACTCTCCTCCTCCGCGTCCCTCTGCGACCTTTGCGGCCCCGCGGTAAATCTTTTCCGAAAGTGTCGGCGCCGCGAGGCCGCATCGCCCTACCTGAGGCGGACCTTTTGGAAAAAGGTCCCTGCCTAAATAGGCAGCGACTTGTGCGAGCCGTCGCAGAGCGGTGGCTTGGCGCTGTGCTTGCACTGGCACCACCAGACGGTGGTTTTTTCGGCAACTTCGTATTTCACCGGTTGCAGGCCGGTGCCTTTGTGGGAGCCGTCGCAGAAGGGCTGATGTGTCGAGCGTCCGCATGAGCACCACCAATAGGTGCCTGCCTCGACTTCGAGAGCCATCGGTTTCCTGTCGCAAATGATCGGTTGTTCGGCCATGGCAAAATTTCTAACCCATTTTTTCGCTCAATGCGAGGCCGAAACCGTCCATGCCGGCTTGTTGTCGGAATTTGCGGCCTTTGTTTCATCGGTCGGCCCGGGCTTGGGCGCCGCGGTTTTGGCCGAGGTCGCGTCGGTCGGACGATAGCGCTGCGCCGGTTGCGGGGTCACAAAGGTGAGACCGAGCCAGAGCAGCAATGCCGCCGAATAAATGAAGATGAAAGGACGAAGCTTCATGGGTATTTCGGAGATGTTGAATATCAACTGTTTGTGGTTTAGTGCGCTTTTGCCTTCGAATGCAACTCCGAATTGCGGGGCGGCATGGATCAAAAGGGGTTGTCGCGACCCGCCGCGATCGCTAGCTTTCCCCGCACGGGGCGCGGTCACAGTGCCGTCCGTTCCATCAATCACGACACCATCAAGCACCATGGGAATTTTCAGCAAGCCGAGCCTGCGCAGCCAAGACCGCCGCGATGACATGCCGGAAGGCCTTTGGAATAAGTGCCCGGAATGCGGCGCGATGGTGCACAATCTCGAGCTGCAGCAGAACCTCCATGTGTGCCCACATTGCTCGCACCATTTCCTGATCGGCTCGCGCGAACGCATCCTCATGCTAGCCGACACTGGCTCCTTCGAGGAAACCGAGACCGGCCTTGTCTCTGCAAACCCGCTTGGCTTCCAAGGCTACGCCGAAAAAACTGCCGCCCTGCGCGCCAAGACCGGACTCGACGACGCGGTGGTCTGCGGCCGCCTCAGCATCGATGGCAATCGCGCGATGATCGCCGTGATGGACTTCAAATTTTTTGCCGGTTCGATGGGCTCGGTGGTCGGTGAGAAAATCACCCGCGCCATCGAAATGGCCATCGCCGAGAAACGCGGTGTGATCATCGTCTCGGCCTCATCCGGCGCTCGCATGCAGGAAGGGATGCTCTCGCTGATGCAAATGGCCAAGACCTGCGGCGCGCTGGCCCGACTCTCGGAAGCGAAGCTGCCCTACATTTCCCTGCTCACTCACCCGACCACTGGCGGCGTGACCGCTTCGTTTGCGACCATTGGCGACATCAACCTCGCCGAGCCGAAATGCATGATCGGATTCGCCGGGCCGCGGGTGGTCAAGGAAACCACCCACCAAAACCTGCCGCCCGGATTCCAGACCGCCGAGTTCATGCTCGAGCACGGCCTCGTCGATGCAATCGTCCACCGCGGCAAACTCCGCGAGCGTCTTGCCAGCCTGCTGTCCTACATGATGCCGCGCTGAAATCCGCACCGCCCTGCGCGTGATCCGCATCACCACTTGCGCAAGGCCAGCCGATGGTCAAAGCTCCGCCCGTGCTCGCTAAACGAATCATCCCCTGCCTCGATGTCACCGACGGCCGCGTGGTCAAGGGCGTGAATTTTGTCGACCTCATCGATGCCGGTGATCCGGTTGAGTGCGCGATGGCTTACAACGCGCAAGAGGCGGACGAGCTGGTGTTTCTCGACATCACCGCCTCGTCGGACAAGCGCCGCACGATGGTCGATGTCGTGAGCCGCACCGCCGAGCATTGTTTCATCCCGCTCACGGTCGGAGGCGGCATCCGCACGGTCGATGACATGCGCGAAATGCTGCTCGCCGGAGCGGACAAGGTCGGCATCAACACCGCCGCGGTGAACAACCCGGGGCTGGTCGATGCCGGCGCCAAGGCCTTCGGCAGCCAATGCATTGTCGTCGCGATCGATGCCAAGCGCGAAGGTCCGGGCAAGTGGGGCGTCTATACCCACGGCGGCCGCACGCCCGTCGGCCTCGACGCGGTCGAGTGGGCCCGCGAAGTCTGGCGCCGCGGCGCAGGCGAAATTCTCCTCACCAGCATGGACGCCGATGGCACCCAGGCCGGCTACGACATCGAGCTTACGGCCGCGGTTTCCTCCGCAGTCGGCATCCCGGTCATCGCCAGCGGTGGCGCCGGAAACCTCGAGCACATGGTCGAGGTCCTCGATGCCGGCAAGGCCGATGCCGTGCTCGCCGCGAGCATTTTCCATTTCGGCAAGCACACGGTCGGCGAGGCCAAACGGCATTTCGCCGAAAGAGGCATTCCGGTAAGGCCCGCGCATTGAGGGGGAGGGATTGGTTATTGGGGGTGAAAGAGTTTGAACCGCGAATGAACGGGCATGTAGTCATTCAAGTTTTTTCTTCATG
The DNA here is from genome assembly GCA_044361475.1 of Luteolibacter sp. Classification (GTDB taxonomy): domain Bacteria; phylum Verrucomicrobiota; class Verrucomicrobiia; order Verrucomicrobiales; family Akkermansiaceae; genus Luteolibacter. The sequence goes on from JBIKIR010000029.1 coordinate 30,464, forward strand.
CGGTGTCGATTTTTGCATGGGAAAGGATTTGGTTTTGGAAGTGAAGCACGCAGGCATCCAGATTTCCGGGCAAGCTCAGTTCAGCTCGGAGAACTT
>JBIKIR010000101.1:0-2546 GCA_044361475.1 Luteolibacter sp.
TACAACCCGCGCTCCAACCCCGAGCACTGGAAGTCGACCTGCCCGCCACAACCTTTCCTCTTCGTGAAACGCGAAATCAAAGGCAACCCCTCGCCCGACGCCCTGCCAGTCAATGCCGGCGAAGGCTTCGAAATCGTCCCAGGCCCTGACGCCAAAGCCCTGGTCTCCTACCTGCTTTCACTCAAGAAAGATCAAAAGGTCCCCGCCGCACTCAACTTCGCTCCAGCGAAAAAAGCCGGCAGCTGATATTCACTCCACTCCACCCCTCCCAACATGTCTCTTCCCGAACAAAAACCAGACCTTGAGGACTCGATCAATGTGAGCGAGGCCCACGGCCGCCTGGTTCGCGAGGCTGCCGCTTGCGTCCGCGAAAAACGCATCGCCGCCAACGGATCCGAGCCGATCTCACTCTGGGTCATCGCACTCTGCGGCGTGGTCGTCCTCATCGCCGGTGGCATCCTCGGCGGCGCCGGCGATTGGTTCAATTACAAGGCAAGCTTCCGCGAAGGCTATGTCCGCTCCGCCCCTCCAGGCGCCGAGGAAACCGGACCACAACCGAAAGAAGCCCTCGCCGCCTACATGGCAAAAGGCGCGAAAATCTACTCGGCCAAATGCAACGGCTGCCACGGCGCCGATGCCAAGGGCGATGGCGCCAACTACCCGTCCCTAGCCGGATCAAAATGGGTCGTCGGCAGCTCGGAAAAACTTTCAATGATCATCCTCAACGGCCTCCAAGGCCCCACCAGCACCGGCAAAACCTACGGCGCCGGCATGCCCGCACAAGCCGCCGGCCTCACCCCCGAGGACCTCGCCGGGATCATGACCTACATCCGCAACAACTTCGGCAACACGACCGGCGATGTCACCACCGCCGAAATGGCCAAGGCCGCACTCGAAATCTCCGCCGCCCGCGCCAAGGCCGGCCAACAAGTCACCGGCGAGGAACTCATCGCCGATCATGACAAGGCCCTCCCCGGTGCCCCGCTCGACCCGAAAACCATGGTCGATCCCGTCACCCTGGCACCCGCCACCGCCGCCAAGCCCTGACGCCTCGCCCCGCAATTTTATCTTCCGACTCGATCCACCAACTCAGGAACCATGAGCGCTCACTCCACCGACCATCACGACGACCATCATCACAATCCGGGATTCCTCTCGAAATATGTGTTCTCCACCGACCATAAGATGATCGGCATCCAGTACGGCATCACCGCCCTGCTGTTCCTCGCCTTCGGTTTCTATCTGATGATGGTGATGCGCTGGAGCATCGCCTACCCGCACCAACCACTGCCCGAGTGGATGAGCTGGATCTTCACCGACAGCTGGAAAGCCCGCTGGCTCCAGGACGGCAAGGTCACCGGTGAAACTTACAACATGTTCGGCGCCATGCACGGCACGATCATGGTGTTCCTCGGCATCGTACCCCTCGGCTTCGGCGCCTTCGGCAACTACGTCACCCCGCTCCAAATCGGTGCACCCGACATGGCGTTCCCACGCCTCAACATGATGAGCTACTGGATCTACCTCGCCGGTGGCCTCGTGATGTGCGCCTCGTTCTTCATGGAGTCCGGCGCCGCGAAATCCGGTTGGACCAACTACTCGCCACTCGCCGGATTCGCCGATGGCCAAATCGTCAACCAATGGCTCGCCGGCCAAACCCAATGGCTCATCGGCCTGGTGCTGCTCATCACCTCCTCGCTGCTCGGCTCGGTGAACTTCATCACCACGATCATCAACCTCCGCGCCCGCGGCCTCACCTGGATGCGCATGCCCTTCTTCGTGTGGTCGATGCTCGTCACCGGTTTCCTCCTCCTCCTCGCCTTCCCGCCGCTCGAAGCCGCTGGCATCATGCAGCTCATGGACCGCGTGGCCCACTCGTCCTTCTTCATGCCCTCCGGCCTCTTCACCAAGAGCGAAGGACTCGCCGATCTCTCCGGCGGCGGCTCACCACTGCTCTTCCAACACCTCTTCTGGTTCCTCGGCCACCCGGAAGTCTATGTGCTGCTCTTGCCAGCCTTCGCCTGCGTCGCGGAAATCATCCCCGCCCACACCCGCAAGCCACTCTGGGGTTACAAATCGATGGTCTACTCGGTCCTCGTCCTCGGCTTCCTCTCCTTCATCGTGTGGGCCCACCACATGTACATGACCGGCATGGGCCCTGCCGTTTCGACCTTCTTCCAAACCACCACCGTGCTGATCTCGGTGCCCTCCGTGGTGATTATCACCGCGATGCTCATCTCACTCTGGGGCGGCTCAATCCGCTTCACACCACCCATGATGTGGGCCTGCGCGTTCATCCCGATGTTCGGCATCGGCGGCCTCACCGGCCTTCCGCTCGCCTTCAACCTCGCCGACCTCCACCTGCACGACACCTACTATGTGATCGGCCACTTCCACTATGTCGTGGCACCCGGCATCCTCTTCGGATTCTTCGCCGGCATCCTCCACTGGTACCCGAAAATCACCGGCCGCTTCATGAGCCCCTTCCTCAACCAGTTGCACTTCTGGCCCAGCCTCATCTGCATGAACATCATCTTCTTCCCGAT
>JBIKIR010000065.1:0-7908 GCA_044361475.1 Luteolibacter sp.
CTTACATCGATCTCAATCCGGTGCGAGCCGGCCTTGTGAAAGATCCGGCCGAATACCGCTGGAGCAGCTATGGCGAAGCGATTGGCGGCGGCGCGAAAGGAAATGGAAAAACCGCGCGTGCGGGGCTCGTTCGAGCATGGGGCGCGCACAAGGGCATGCTGGCCGATGCCGCGTTGTGGTCGGGCGAAATTTCACGCTCGTACCGCAAAATGCTGATGGCCCATGCGGTGGGAAAAACTTCCGAGAGCATCGGACCCGATGGTTCTTTAGTGCGCAAAACCACGCGCAAGGGCATTCCAAAGGACCCGCACAAAAAGCTCACACCAGAAGAGCAATCCGCCAAACAACAACGCGATGGCGAGATCCCCTTCGCCCGCATGCTACAGCATCGCATTCGCTACTTCACCGACGGCGCGGTGATTGGTAGCCGCATCTTTGTCGACGAAGCATTCGCCAATTCTCGCACCCGTTTCGGCCCCAAACGAAACTCCGGCGCTCGCAAGATGCGCGGCAATGCCTCTGCCGCCAGTCCCTTAATCTACAGCATGCGCGACCTCCGCAAGGGCATTGGCTAAGACGCACAATAGACAGAGGGCAAATCCTCAATCTGGGCAGCACCAGCAGTGCTGCGATAGAATGGTCGGGGCGGCCAGATTCGAACTGACGACTTCCTGCTCCCAAAGCAGGCGCTCTACCAGGCTGAGCTACGCCCCGTGACGGACGCACAGATTAGTCCGAACGCCGTCGTGAATCAAGAAATTCCTCGCAAAAGCCGATGACATTTCTCCTCAGCTTGACATCGCTTCGGTCAAAAACAAGATTTCTGCACGACAGGGGCGCCCTACGAACGATGGGCCGAGATGTTCCGACGCGCTGAACAGACCCTCCGAACCTGATGCGGATCATGCCGCCGTAGGAAGTCGAGCCAATCACTCTTCCACTCCTCGGCCGTGCCAGTCCGCACGGCTTTTTTTATTTCACCACAGCACCGACACATCATGAAAATCACCGAAGAAACATCCGGAAGTCACGACGCCTCCCGCACTCCCCTGCCCGCTTCGACACGTGTTTATGTGGAGGGTAAACTGCATCCTTCGCTTCGGGTGCCAATGCGCGAAATTTCACTCTCACCCACCAAGTCATTCAACGGCCGCGAAGAAAACAACGAACCGGTTCGTGTCTACGATTGCTCCGGCCCGTGGGGTGACCCCACATTCGATGGAACGGTCGAGCAAGGACTTCCCGCACTGCGCCGCGAATGGATTTTGCAACGCGGTGATGTCGAAAGCTACGAAGGCCGCCCTGTCAAACCGCAGGACAACGGTTATCTCACGGAAAAGCATGCCGAGTACGCCTCGCAGTCGGAACGATCAAATCGCTTGCTCGAATTTCCCGGCCTCACCAGTGAACGCCGCAACCCACTGCGCGCCAAAAACACCAAGCCCGTCACCCAGCTTCACTACGCCAAAGCCGGCATCATCACGCCAGAAATGGAATTTATCGCGATCCGCGAAAACATGCGTCGCGCCAAACTCGCAGACCTCAAAGACGACATCGTTCGCAATCATCCCGACAAGCAGCATAGCGGCTCTTCACAACTATCCGACAGTCCGTACACGCCGTCGATTTTCTCGCGTTTCCCGCAGCGCATTCCGGATGAAATCACCCCCGAGTTCGTTCGCAGCGAAGTTGCCGCCGGCCGTGCGATCATTCCTGTGAATGTCAATCATCCCGAATGTGAACCGATGATCATCGGGCGCAACTTCCTCGTAAAGATCAATGCCAACATCGGCAACAGCGCCGTGGCGTCGAGCATTGAGGAAGAAGTCGAAAAAATGCGTTGGGCCACGAAATGGGGCGCCGACACGGTGATGGATCTCTCGACCGGCAAAAACATCCATGCGACGCGCGAATGGATCCTACGCAACTCGCCTGTCCCGATCGGTACCGTGCCGATTTACCAAGCTCTTGAAAAAGTGAATGGCAAGGCCGAGGACCTCACATGGGAACTGTATCGCGACACCCTCATCGAGCAGGCCGAGCAAGGCGTCGACTATTTCACAATCCACGCGGGTGTGCTGCTGCGATTCGTGCCGCTCACTGCAAGCCGCATGACTGGCATCGTTTCGCGCGGCGGATCCATCATGGCCAAATGGTGCCTCGCCCATCACAAAGAGAATTTCCTGTACACCCACTGGGACGAAATCTGCGACATCTGCGCGGCATACGATGTGTCATTCTCGATCGGCGACGGGCTTCGTCCCGGATCGGTGGCCGATGCCAATGACAAGGCGCAGTTTGGCGAACTCGAAGTTCAAGGCGAGCTCACCAAACGCGCGTGGGCAAAAGGCTGCCAAGTGATGAACGAAGGCCCAGGCCATGTGCCGATGCACATGATCGAGGAAAACATGGCAAAGCAACTTGAGTGGTGCCATGAAGCGCCCTTCTACACGCTTGGACCACTCACCACCGACATCGCACCGGGCTACGATCACATCACCTCCGGCATCGGTGCCGCCATGATCGGCTGGTATGGTTGCGCGATGCTTTGTTATGTGACTCCCAAAGAGCACCTCGGTTTGCCAAACAAGGATGATGTGAAGGTAGGTGTCATCACCTACAAACTCGCCGCCCATGCGGCCGACCTTGCGAAAGGGCATCCCGGCGCGCAGTACCGCGACAACGCCCTCAGCAAAGCCCGCTTCGAGTTCCGCTGGGAAGACCAGTTCAACCTCGGTCTCGATCCCGACACCGCCCGTGCTTATCACGATGAAACCCTACCCCAGGATGGTGCCAAAACAGCGCATTTCTGCTCCATGTGTGGACCTCATTTCTGCTCGATGAAAATCACCGAGGATGTGCGCAAATACGCTGCCGAGCAGGGACTTTCGGAAGCAGATGCCCTCAATGCCGGCATGGCCGAAAAAAGCCGCGAGTTCACCGAAAGCGGCAGCGAGCTATACGCAAGCCGTTGATTCGTCCGCTCAGCTCTGAAGCCACACCGACTTGAGATATTTCTCGCCGGTAAAGTCGGCCGGCATCGGTGCGTGCTTCACTGAATAGTTTCGTGATAGGGCGGAGAGCAGCTGTCTTTCAAATTCACGTGGCGTCATCTGCCGGAAATTCGTGCAGCAAAGGATCCACCCATCCGGAGCAAGAACCTTTTCAGCGAGCGCGACAAGCTCGCCGAAATTTTCCTCCACACGAAAAACCCTGCCGTCCTTGTCGCGAGAAAAGGTCGGCGGATCCAGCACGATGCCGTCAAACTTTCGGCCCTGTTTAGCAAATCGCGACAGCCAATGGAAGGTATCGCCCTTGCAATAGTGGTGCTTCTGTGGATCCAAGCCGTTGTGCGAAAAATTGCGCTTCGCCCAATCGAGATAGGGCTGCGAAAGATCAAGCGTGGTCGTCTCCGCACCGGACGCAGCCGCAGCTACCGAAAAAGCACCGGTGTAAGCAAAGGTGTTGAGCACTTTTTTTCCGGACCCAAGCATCCGGCGAAGCTCCGCGCGATTGTCGCGCTGATCCAAAAAAATCCCCTGCGAGTAGCCCGATTGAAATGAAATTTCAAATTTCAGCCCATTCTCACGAATCAAAAATGGTTCATCACAGCGCGGCCCGCAAACCCACGCGGGCGATTCCTTCGCATGCATGTCGAGCCGCTTTGCGTAGACCGCCACATCTTGATCGCGCAGCCATTCGCCCAATGACGACTGGATCCGATCACTCGTTGACGACAAGAGCCAGTGACCTGCAAAAGTTTCGAGATAAATATTTGGCAGTGAATCGCCCGCACCGTCCATCAATCGCACCGCATCGGTATCGGGCCCCAAAACCCCAGCCCTGCGGGCGAGCGCGGATTCCAACAGTTCACGCATCGAGTCGCCGGATCGGGAATTTTCTCTCACGACGTTCACAGAGCTTTGGCAATTTTTTCGAGCCCCTCCATCATCCTCTTGCGCGGGCAACCAAAATTGAAGCGTACAAATCCGGGCCATCCGAAAAACGCCCCGTCCGACAAAAACAATCCCGCCGTTTCTTCAAAATGCTTCGCCGGATTTTCCACACCCATGCCGCGAGCATCGATCCATGCCAGATAGGTTGCCTCCCCCGCCGCGACCTTCAAAGTCGGACAACACCGCACGATGAAATCCACCAACTCGTCACGATTTCCACGAAGGTAATCCACAAGCTCCACCCGCCATGGCTCGCCGTAACGGTATGCCGCTTCAGCCGCGTAGTATGAAAGTGCACTGATCTCCGCCAGCGTGTGACCGCGTGCTGCGGAAAAACGGCGACGCAACGAATCATCCGGCACCACCGCAAACGCATATCCAAGCCCCGCGATGTTCCAAGTCTTGCTTGGTGACAAAAGTGCGATGACGCGTGATTGGAATTTTTCCGGCAAATTCAGCGCCGAAACATGCGGCGTCGCCTTTTCATCAAATATCAAATCGCAGTGAATCTCGTCCGAAACCAAAACCAAATCATGGCGCTCACAAAAATCCGCCAACCGCTCGATTTCATCGCGTGTGAAAACACGGCCCAGCGGATTCTGCGGATTGCACAATAGGAAAACCCTGAGATCAGGCGTCACCGCGCGCTCCATCGCATCCCAATCAAAGCCCCAACCCAGATCGGTCATGACATGATCGATGGTGATCAATCTCGCGCCAGAGTCATGATGCACCCCGACGAATGGAGGGTACACCGGCGTGCAGGTCATCACCGCACCACCGCCGCCAACAGCCCTCACCGCCAGCGACAAAGCCGGCACCAGCCCACCAAGATGAACAATTTGTTCGAGCGGAATTTCAACACCTCGCCTGTCGCGCAAATAGACGAGTACCGCCTCGTTGAGGCCCGTGTGGGGCTGCGCATATCCAAAGACACCGTGATCCACACGGCGATGCAAGGCCTCGAGAATCGCCGGCGCAGAGGCAAAATCCATGTCCGCCACCCAGAATGGATCCAACTCGGGCCTGCGGTCGTATTTGATGCAGCCCGTGCCCTTTCTTTCGATCCGATGGTCAAAATTTCCACTCATCCGGCCTTTTGTCGCCGCATTTGACTTGGAGTTCAAGCCTCGGAATTCGCCTGCGGCCCCGGCTACAGGGCTTGCAGTAACACTCGGCATGAAGCATGCTCCGATCCGTGCCTGAGATGATGAAAAGTCAACGTTGGAACGCCTATGTCTGCCCGACATGCCGTCTGGTTTTCAAGTTTCCCAGCGACTCCATGGACACGGGGGCCATTTGCCCTGCCTGCCAACAAATCCTGCAAATCCCTGAACACAAATCCGCTACAATCCCGCCGATTGCTGAAACAACCGGGATGCCCGAATCACCAAACAAAATCAGGAAGCGCCGCAAGAAAAACAGCGCAAAGGAAACTCTCTCATGGGAAAAGGAAAGTGGCCCCAAGCTGGTTCGCAAAGGCAATCGCCAACAGCCAACCCTGCTCATCTTTTGCACCATGCTGCTCAGCGGACTGGTCGCATGGTACTTTTGGACTCAACAGCACAGGCCACCTTCCTCAAACGAACCCGCAATCGACGCCCAATCGATCACCCAACCGTCACCAACGAAAATAACGACCAACAAGCCTACCCCGGATTCCGAACTACTCGAAATAAATGCGGCATTGCTCACCGAGGCAGAAGAATTGGCTCGCAAGTTCTTATCCGCCCAAACCGTCGAGGATCTCAGGGGGCTGATCAGAAACCCGGATGTCAACATGCCCCGGATCATGAAGCTTCACCCGGACGACAAAATAGACATGGGCGGCCTATCGACCTTCAACGCTGAAGAACAAGCAATTCAGGCGGGCAAGTTCATTTCTCTTACCGTTCGCACGAAAAACTACGACGAGCGCACCATGGTTTTTGCCGATACCTCAGAAGGAATACGCGTCGATTGGGAAAGTTGGGCCGGTTGGTGCGAAATGAGCTGGGAGGACTTCATGACTGCCAAACCGACCTCTGGCACACTATTCAGGGTCAAGCTCAACGACACCAACTACTACAACTTCAATTTTTCAGACGAAGCCAAATGGAAATCCTACACATTGCTCTCAATCGATGAAAAGTACCGGATCTACGGCTATGTCGAAGTCGGGTCGCAAACGGCGATGGACATCGGCGAAGCGCTCGAGCCTGGCGACCGCTTTTTTACGCTGTCGCTCAAATTCCCCGAAAACGCTGAGTCCAACAACCAAGTCATCATCGAGCGTGTGATCGCAAACGGTTGGATCACCCCTGACCCACCACCACCATGAAACCTACTTCATACGACAAGGCTCTCGAGCTCAACCTCGACCCCAAAGTCTACGGCACACTGGCCGAAATTGGCGCCGGACAGGAGACTGCCAACTGGTTTTTCCGCGCATCCGGGACCGCGGGCCTCGTTGCCAAAACGATTTCGGCTTACGACATGACCATGAGCGACGAGATCTACGGCAAGACCGGTCGCTATGTCTCCGCCGAAAGACTCGCATCGATGCTGCAACACGAATATGGCATCCTGCTTGATCGCCTCGCGCCAAAACGCGGCGCGGATACGACCTTCTTCTCGTTCTGCAACACCGTTCGCGCGCGAGGCTACCGCGATTCCGGCGAATGCCACGGCTGGCTCGGCATCCGTTTCCAAATCAAGCCCGGCGATCCGCCATCGGACATCGTCATCCACATCAGGCTGCTCGAGCAGCGCTCGATCGATCAGATGGAGGCTCTCGGCATCGTCGGTCTCAACCTGATTTATGCCGCCTACCGCCACCGCGGCCACCTCAGTGAGTTCGCAGAGTCGCTCACCGACAACCTCAACCCCGGAAGGGTCGAGATCGATCTTCTGAAATTCAGCGGTCATGGATACAGCTTCTTCGACAATCGCCTCTGCGCTCTGCAACTCGTGCAAAGCGGGCTCACCGATGCGACAATGTTCATGCCCAATGGCGAAGTCGTCCAACCTTCCGAAGCGCTTTATCACAGACCTGTTCTTTTGCTTCGCGGTAGTTTCAACCCCGTGATGAACATCCACCTCGAGATGCTCAAGGGTGCCCGCAAGCAATTCTCGCAATCACTCACACCGGAAGAACAAGGACGCGAAATCGAACTTTGCGAAATTTCGATGCACAACCTCCTGCGTGGGCCCGGCGTTGATCCAGTCGATTTCATCGATCGCGCCGACGCCCTCCAAGCGCTTGGTAAAACCGTGCTTGTTTCACGCTGCGCCGAGTTCCACCGCATCGCCGCATTTCTCAACCGCTGCACCGACAGCCCCGTCGGCATCGTCCTCAGCATCGGACTACTCAACGAACTCTTTAAAGCAAAGTGGTCAGAAAACCTCGCGGGCGGACTACTCGAATCGTTCGGCCGACTCTTCAAAAAAGGGGTCACGCTCGAAGTCTATCCATGGAAAAACCGCAAAACCGGCGAGCTGGTCACGGCAGAAAATTTCCTCGCGCCGGAAAACTGCAAGCACCTCTACCGTCACTTTGTGGAAAATGGACGCATCAGGGCCATTCGCAGCGAGAACGAAGCGCTGCTTGCCTTCACCGGCCGCGATGTCTCGCGCATGATCCAGCAAAACGATCCTCAATGGCGGCAGCTTGTCCCCGAAAAAGCATGGAGAATCGCCGAGCGTCAGGCAAAAATTTCCGAATAAGCCACCGACATGAGCGACACCCCATCTACCGCAGAGATAACGCAAGGACAGAACAACGCTGTCGTGATGCGGCAGCTTGTGAAGTATCTCGAATCGGAAAAAGAAAAAGGCCGCAGCCATGTTCACCTCGATGCGGACGCGCGCCAAGTCCTGCGCCACCTGGCGAACCGACCAAGCGCAAAGCAGCTCGACAACTCAACAGCACCAATCGCAACTCCGGCCCCATCGATCAAAAAAATCATGATCG
>JBIKIR010000066.1:0-7900 GCA_044361475.1 Luteolibacter sp.
CGATCAATCCTTCTAACAACGCCGCGTTGTCCGCCTTGGTGCGCAGCGGCGGGTTCATCTTGTAGTGGGTGTCGTAGTCGCCGATGTCGTCTTCGCAGAAAATCAGGTGGTGCGGTGCCACTTCGGCGGTGACCTTCACATCGCCGCGCTGCTTCCACCAGCGAATCGTTTCCATGCCGATCTTGCTGGAAACATGCTGGATGTGGATGTGCGCGCCAGTCGCGTGAGCGAGGCGGATGTCGCGATCGATGATGATCTCTTCGGCACATGCCGGCGAGCCTTGAATCCCAAGGCGGTAGCTCATCGCGCCTTCGTTGAGTGCGCGTGGTCCTGCAAGCTCCGGCACTTCGCAGTGACTTGCGAAAAACATGCCCATATCCCCCGCATAACGCATCGCACGGAACAACACCGCCGCATCGGCCGTCGTGTCGCCATCGTCAGTGAGCATCTTCACCCCCAGCGCGCGCATGCCATCGATGCCCGCAAGTTCCTTACCCTTGCGTCCCATCGTGACACAGCCCGAGGTGTAAACCGGGATCCGCGAATTTTTCGCGGCGATGGCAAGCACCTGCCCGACCACCGTCGCCGAATCGATCGCCGGCACGGTGTTGGGCATCATCACCACGCCGGTGATGCCGCCATTGATCGCGGCTTCGGAACCTGTTGCGATGTTTTCCTTCGCCTCAAATCCCGGTTCGCGAAAGTGCACATGCGCATCAAACATCCCGGGCATCAAAATCCGCTCTTGCGCATCGATCACTCGGCAGCCATCGGGCGCCTTGATCCCCTTCCCGATTTTTCGAATCACACCGCCCTCCACCAGCACATCACCGGGCACCAAATTCGGATTGTCTTCCGTGGCGATGCGGGCGTTTTGGATGAGGAGGTTCATGGTTCTTTGCGCGAAGTTGATAGGGCGGTGATCATGACTCGGATCCGGCATCGGGCTTGAGCCAGTAAAGCACAGCCATGCGGACCGCGATGCCGTTTTCGACTTGGTCGTTGATGAGGCTGCGTTCGTAGTCCATCACCGCGTCGCAAAGTTCCACGCCACGGTTCACCGGACCCGGATGCATGAGGTAGAGCCCGCGTTGGCGGATCTCTTCAAGGCGCGCATCGGTGATGCCGTAGAGGCGGTGGTATTCGCGCAGGCTCGGGAAAAACTGGGCCTCTTGCCGCTCCATTTGCACCCGCAGCAGGTAAACCACATCCGGCGACCAGGCCATCGCCTCTTGGTAATTCGTAAAGCGGCGGATGTTCTCCGGTCCCATTTGTGGCACCAGCGAACCGGGGCCGAGGTAGGCGACATCAACGCCGATCTTTTTGAGAATCGTACTCGTCGATCGCGCGACGCGCGAGTGCAGGATGTCGCCGATGATGAGAACTTTTTTACCGACCGGATCGGGAAACTTTTCCTTGATGGTGAAGGCGTCGAGCAACGCTTGGGTTGGATGCGCGTGAGCACCGTCGCCGGCATTGATCACCGAGGCGTGAGTCTGTTTCGCGATCATGCCCGGCAGGCCAGAGCGCGCGTGGCGCACGATGATGAAGTCCGTTCGCATCGCTTGCAGCGTTTCCACCGTTTCGCGCACCGACTCGCCCTTGGTGATCGATGAGTGCCCGACATCGAAGTTCGTAACATCCGCCGAGAGGCGCTTTGCCGCGACCTCGAAAGAAGAATGAGTGCGCGTGCTGGGCTCGTAGAAGAGCATCAGGACCGATTTACCCTTTAGTGCCGGCACCTTTTTGACCGACCGGGTGAAAAGCTCTTTGAACGGAACGGACTGGTCAAGAAGATGGTCGATCTCTTCGCGACTGAGTGATGAAATATCGAGCAGGTCCTTACGCGGCATGCTGGAGCTGGGGAAAGTAGTGGAGGATTCCAAAGGCGATAGCGAGAAAACAAATCGCAAAAATGAATCCCGCATGGTGGCGCGACATCGGCTTGCGAAGAAGCACATACAGCGCGACAAGCATCGAGATGACCACAAATGGCGCAGTCACAATGATCGGCTGATCGTAAAACCAAGCGATCGAGGCGCCGATCAACACAGGGATGTAGCCAAGTGCCACGAGAAATGGGTGAGCCTTTTGCAGGCGGGAGTCATAAATCTGCTCGACCTGCGCAAAGGCGATCTGACGACGCAGGCGATCGATTTCACCAGGGCTATGCTTGCGGTTGGGGATTTTCCCATCCGACTCATCGCTCACGGGCCTTGGGGCGGCGGCCGGCTGGAGCTCGGGTTCCTGCACAACGATCTTGTCGACCACTGGTTCGGATGGTGGCGCGGGCACTTCTCCGACAGCGGGCTGATTGTCGATCGATGGATCGATCGCAAGGGTCGGCACGAATGAGAAATCCTCGACGGGCGATTCGACCTTTTTCAAATCGAAGGCATCGTCATCGATCTTAGGCAAAGGCGCCACATCGGCGAAGGCCGCATTTTCATCGGCCGGTCTTTGAGCTGGAATGCCTAGATTGCCGCGGAGTTCTGCAATCTCCTCGGCGGACTTTTTGCGCTGTGGCAAGAAACTCATGGCGAATCCTTTTGAATGACCCGGACCTGATCGAGGCCGTCGATTTCTTCGAGCGACACCTTTACATGATCGAGTCGGCGGGTGTCGAGGGTGATGCCAACATAATCTGCGGAAATCGGCATTTCACGGTGACCGCGATCGATCAGCACGGCCAATTCGATGCGGGCGGGTCGACCGTAATCTGAAAGCGCATCGAGCGCAGCGCGGATCGTGCGACCGGTGAAAAGGACATCATCGACAAGGATGATGTGTGCGTCCTCGACCAAAAACGGAATGTCGCTTTCCTGCAGCGCGGGGTTTTCGCGCAGGTGCTCGAAGTCGTCGCGGTAGAGGGAAATGTCGAGCACGCCGAAGGCAATCTCGCGATCATCCTCGGCAAGCAAATCGATCAGGCGCTTGGCCACTTCATCGCCACGGCTGCGGATCCCGACCAACGCGATTGGCCGACCCGCGGTCTTGTGGCGGATCGCCGCGGCGAGGCGGCCGATGGCGGACTCGATTTCGTTTGCGCTGAGGATTTGCTCGCTCATGGGTTTTCGCTGCCGAAGTGGAGAATGCCGATATCCCGGCGGCGTTGCAAGCCATCGAATCGGATTCCGTCGGCGGCCAGATGTGCGGCATTTACTGCTTTTTCACGGATTTCGCCCCCGCAGACCACTGCCAGTACGCGCCCACCGGCTGTTTCCCACTGACCATCGGCATTGAGCCGTGTACCGGCGTGATACACCCGGCAGTCGCCGGAAACATCGAGTCCATCGATGCGATCGCCCGAACGCGAACTTTCGGGGTAGCCCGCCGAGGCCAGAACGACGCAAACGCTCCAACCTTGGTCGAAGGACAAAAGATCGCTGCGCAGTTCTCCCTTGGCACCAGCGTGACAGAAAGCGGCCAGATCCCCCTTCACCAGCGGCATCACCGCCTGGCATTCGGGGTCGCCAAATCGGCAGTTGTATTCGATCACCTGCGGGCCACTCGGCGTAAGCATGAGGCCAAAGTAGAGAAATCCGCGATAAGGCAACCCTTCGCTACGCAGCCCCTCAACCGTTGGGCGCACGATCTCGCGCTCGATCGTCTGCATCAGTTCGGGCGATACCAACTGTCGACTCGCCACCGCGCCCATGCCACCGGTGTTGGGTCCATGGTCACCATCCTGCGCTCGTTTGTAATCGCGGGCCGGTGTAAAAATCAGATAGTCATCATCGACGATCGCCGCAAACACCGAAACCTCGGGGCCGGTGAGGCATCGCTCGACCAATACGCGCCCCAGACCAAAGCGTTGGTGAGTGAAGACCTCATCGAGGAAGGCAATCGCTTCGTTTTCGCTGGCGCAGACCGCCACGCCTTTACCGGCGGCCAAGCCATCGAACTTGAGCACGGTCGGGTATTCCCCCGCGATCGCGGCCACCGCTTCATCGAGCGTCGCCGTTGCCGTCGCACGCGCGGTCGGGATCTTGTGACGCACGAGAAACTCTTTGGCAAATTCCTTGCTGGCCTCGAGTTGCGCCGATTCTTTCGGCGGCCCCCAGCACGCGATGCCTTCTTTCGCGCAAAGGTTGGCAAGCCCCTCGCCTTTCACGAGATAGCTCTCCTCACCCGCCACGCAAAGGTCGATGCCATTCGACTTCATCCACGCGATCAACGATTCGAGCCCATCGACCGATACCGGTTTGGCCAGTGTAGCAATCGCATCACTGCCGGGAAAACAATAAAGCTCCGGTTTGCCCGGAGATTCCGACAGCGCCCTCACCAGCGCGTGCTCGCGCCCACCCTTACCAACAACGAGAATTTTCATCCGCAGGAGTTCTCGCCGAATTCGCCCGGCGACTCAATACCGAAAGACGATCGGCCCAAGGACATCTTTCAAAAAAGGCTTATTTCAAACATTTTCAACACGCTGTGCCACTCAACTCAAATTCAATCACCACCCTCGCTTGTTCTTCTTTGAGCGCCGGTAGTTCCTTGCGTGTGCATCTGGCTCCCATAATTTCACCCAAGGCCCCCTGCTCCATCTGCACCACGCGTGGGTAGTTGGCGAAGATGGCCAGCATGGGATTGTGATACTCGACGATCCTCACGAAGTTCGCCGACATCTCATCGATGCGCCAGATGCAACCATCGGCCTCGCGAAGTTTCATCAACATGGCGGCCTTTTCTCCGAGCGATTCCAATGCCTGCATTGCCGGCTGATACCTCGTCTTGAGTCCTTGAAAGTACTGGAAAATCAGTCGCACCGGCGCGCTTTCGCCGTGCATGCGTGTCATCAATTCCAGCAAATCAAGCGTGAAGCCGGGCCCACACTGCGGAAACAAGTGCGAAGCTTTTTCGGAGAGACTGAAGATTATTTCCGGCCTACCGACGATCTTGCCGGCCTGACGCGTGCGGTTGAGATAACCGGCCTTCACCAGATCTTCGCAACTCTTCCTCGCAGCCATGTAGCTACCACCCAACTTGGCCGACAGTTCGCTCGCCGGCATCGCGCCGGAAATTTTCAACTCGAACAAAACTGCTCGCCAACGCGGGCGAATCAAATCCCAAAAGGCGGGGATCCGGATAGACATGGCGAAGAATTCATCGCGGTGCGCAATGCCGCAATCAACAATTTTGCCACCAAATGAAAAAACCGGACGAGCCTGCGCCCGTCCGGTTTTCCACGATGATCTTACAAATCTTATGCCTCTCCGCCGGGGCTCCACTCTTCGGAGGCAGCTGCTGCGAGATTGAAGGCCTGTTCGAGGCCGACCATTTCGCTGGACGGACGCAGGCTTTCGAAGCTCGCGCTCTCCTTCTTGAGTTGCTCTTCGGTGTAACCGACAGCCTTGATCGAAAGTCCGACGCGGCGCTCGACCTTGTCGACCTTGATCACGCGGGCTTCGATCTCGTCGCCGACCTTGATGATGTCCTTGACCTTCTCCACATGGTCTTCGCTGAGTTGCGAGATGTGGATGAGACCGTCGATGTCGCCAGCAAGGCTGATGAAGGCGCCGAACGAAGCGATCTTCGCGACAGTGCCCTTGACGAGATCGCCGACCTTGAAGCGCTCGTCGATGAGGCTCCATGGATCTTCTTCGGTTTGCTTGATGCCGAGCGAGACACGTTGGTTGGCCTTGTCGATCGCAAGCACGATCGCCTCGACTTCGTCGCTCTTCTTGAGGACCTCGGAGGGGTGGTTGATCTTGCGGGTCCACGACATGTCGGAAACGTGGATCATGCCGTCGATGCCTTCCTCGAGTTCGACGAATGCGCCGTAAGCGGTGAGGTTGCGGACCGGGCCCTTGATGGTGGCGCCGACCGGATAGCGAAGCTCGATCTCATCCCATGGGTTCGAATCAAGCTGACGCACGCCGAGCGAAATTTTCTGCTCTTCGATGCTGATGCCGAGGACGACCGCTTCGATCTCCTGGCCGATGTCGAGCACATCGCTCGGGCGGGTGATGCGCTTGACCCACGAAAGTTCGGAAACGTGGACGAGGCCTTCGACGCCGCGCTCGATTTCGATGAACGCACCGTAGGGCAGGAGCTTGGTCACGCGGCCCTTGACGCGCTGACCGATCGGGTACTTGCGCTCGATATCTTCCCATGGGTTATCCGACATCTGCTTGAGGCCGAGCGAAACACGCTCTTTCTCGCGATCGACATCGAGGATGACGACGTCGACGGCTTGGCCGATGTGAAGCAGCTCGGAAGGATGGTTGATGCGGCCCCACGACATGTCGGTGATGTGGAGAAGGCCGTCCATGCCTTGAAGGTCGACGAAGGCACCGAAGTCGGTGAGGTTCTTGATCGCACCGGTGACCTTGTCGCCGATCTTGACGGTTTGGAGGAACTGCTGACGAAGCTCGGAGCGCTCGGCTTCGATGACTTCGCGGCGGGAAAGGACGATGTTCTTGCGCTCGTCGTTGACCTTGACGATTTTGAACTCGTAGACATTGCCGACGTACTCGTTTAGGTCCTTCGGCGGGATGATGTCGACTTGCGAGCCGGGCAGGAATGCCTCGACTCCGACATTGACGGTGAGGCCGCCTTTGATGACGCCCTTGACTTTGCCGCGGACGAGTCCGCCGTCTTGGAACACCTTGACGATTTTTTCCCAGTTTTGTTTGTGGGCGGCTTTCTCTTTCGAGAGGACAACCATGCCCTCGTCGTTTTCAAGTTTCTCGAGAAGGACTTCGATCTCGTCGCCGATTTCAATTTCCTCGTCCTCGAATTCGTTGGACGGGATGGCTCCTTCGGATTTGTAGCCGATGTCGACGAGGACGACCTGCGGGCGGATTTCGAGAATCGTGCCCTTGACGATCGATCCTTCGCGGAATTCGCGGAATTTGGAATCGATCAGGTCGCTCAGTTCAGTGTTTGCGGGTGCCGCGATGGCGGTGCTCATGGTATTGTTTGGTTAGGGTTAGGTTAGTGGTTCGTTTTCCTTCCGACAGTGCCCCGTGAAATGCTTTCCGCAGGCACCGGGGCTCCAACCGCCTGCAGAAGAAAGAAAAACGGACCGCGAAACTAGCCTCCATGTAGCCTCTGGCAAGGCCAAAGGTGGGAAATTTCGGGCTTTTGCATGGTGCTCAGATGGGAAAATTTCGTGGTTTCCAGGGCTCAAATCGTTTTTCATTCACGCAGCGTGAGTCATGAGTCTCCAAGCATCCTGAAATCCCGACTGCGGAAAATGCTGCGCCGCGAGGCACGCAGTGGTGATTCGGAAGCCGTGCGCAACGCCGTCGCCGATTGGATCAGGCGACATCCGCAAGTCCGTACAATCGCGAGCTTCGCCGCGCTGCCCGACGAGGTCGACCTCACGGAACTGGTCACGCTCTTCCCCGAAAAACGCTGGCTGTTTCCCCGCGTCGATGGCGAGCAAGTTTTTTTCCATGCGACCGCAGATCCCTCCAACGACCTCGTTCGCGGCGCCTTCGGCATTCTCGAACCGAGCGCGGATTCTGCTAGAGTGCCCCTCGATGAAATCGACGCCTTCTTCTGCCCCGGCATGGCCTTCGATCACCAAGGCGGCCGACTCGGACGCGGCAAAGGATTCTACGATCGCCTGCTCTCACAGGCACGCACCGACGCCCACAAAATCGGCGTCGCCTTTCCCTCACAAATCGTCCCCACCACCCACTGCGAACCCCACGACATCCCCATGGACGAAATCATCTCTTAAAAAGGACCGCGGGCGTCCCGCCCGCATTCTTCTCTTTCTCTCCTCTCCCCTCTTCTTTCTTCCTCTTCTGTTTCGAATTTAGAATTTAGAATTTAGAACACAGTCATCCCACAGGAAGGCTTAGTTTGGAGCGGAAAAAACGGGCTGGTGTTGAGTTGAAATCCCTGCCACTCGGTAGGGTGTATGAACAAAACTACACCAACCCGC
>JBIKIR010000100.1:0-2517 GCA_044361475.1 Luteolibacter sp.
AGGGCAGTGGGAAAACACCCTTAGCTACGACCGCAAGAAGCGGCGGGTGATCCTGAACGGAATCGAATGCCATTGATCTCGTACATTCCGCATGCCAACGGATTTTTTACGCGCGGAATGGTTTTGTGAGGGGAGGGGATATTGCCATCCCCTGTGCGGTTGGCACGAGCTCCTACACGAATCCTCGCGCACAATTCGAGGCCCCTTCTGAATCAATCACACGCCCCCCATCCTGGCCTGGCCACCGACTCTTCCAACAGCCTTCACTCTGAAAAAATTCTAGCACCCTGCCCTTCATTCAGCCACTTCGGAGTTCTGTCTCCAGACCGCTGCACGGCGTAAGTTCAAATGCCCGGTCCACGCTCGACGGCAGCCCTGGCATCATCCATCAAGGCTTGAGAAAGTCGGAATCCGGTTAACTGCAGACGGCTCAGCGAGTCCTCGAAATCAATCTCGCCCGCCATCCCGGCCTCCACCAGAATCGCCAGTAAACCGGACACACGCAGCCCGAGCGCTTTGGCCACGGCCCTTCCGCGCCTCTCGTCGATTATGAGGTGGCTGGTTTCCCGCGCATGCCACGCCAGTGTGATCGCGGAAGACTCACCGGCACCCAAGGCAGCCGTTTCCTCCAGAAAACATTCCGGATCGGGCACCATCACCATCCAATCCGGGGGATCGGCGATTGCCTGCCTCAAAGCCTCAGGGGCTCTGGGGTGGCATCCCTCGGCAGCCACTGCTGACGGGATACGCACCGGCCCGACGATTCGGGGCAACATCCCGAGCATCCTCATCTCGGCCAAGGCCGAAAGGCTGGAATTGTCGCAAAAGACCATCGTCATGCCCCCTTACGAAGCGAACGCAAAACCGCCAGATCCTCCCTCAAATCTTCAACTTCCATTGAAGGCCAAGCACCATGTTTCGACAGGACCGCCTTCGCGTCCCACATCGATTCCAATCCCAGCAGCCTGCGCACTTGTTCCAGAGACAACACAGCCTGCCCGTATGCAGCTGCCGCCAGCGCTTCCAAAGCCGCACGCGCCGGGTCAGCCAGCTTGCGGTTCAACTCGGCCGAAATCTCGTCCGGTATTTCCAAAACCATCTTCATAATTGCAGTCTACCACTCTCCCGCCGCCTCGGCAATCCCTGTGTTTCGGCGGAGCGAAAGAGTCAGCAGCAACGCACCCATACTTTGTCTTTTCAATACCGATTCAGATCAAGACACGCTTGAGGCTGGCAACTCGCCGTCGATCATCTTCAAGCACTACCGCGAGCTGACGACCGAAGAGCAGGCGGAGAAGTGGTTCGGCATCATGCCCAAGGAAGGTCAGTGGGAAAACACCTTCAGATATGACCGGCGCACTCGCACCGTGACTCTGCCCGATTCGGAGTCATCCTGACCATCCGTACAATCCGCATGCCAACGGAGTTTTTACGCGCGGAATGGTTTTGTGAGGGGAGGGGATATAGCCATCCCCAGTGCGGCCGGCACTAGCTCCTACGCATGATTACGCGGCAAATCCGCGTGGGGGAATGATGGTGGGAATTGCGAGATGAAAAATTTGGCTGGGTAGCAACTATTTGAAGTATCCAGCTGAATATGTGTGCCAAAGCCCCCATAATTGGCTTAAGCCATTCATGTGTTCTGGAAAATTTTAAGATTTGCCCTCTCGGACCAGCTAAAGTTTCAACAAACCACGGGTTTCGTTTTGCGGGATCACTTCAGTTCATCGGTGTCCAGCGTGATCGAAGCTTGCGAGCAGTGCTCGAGCAGGAATGGCGATGCGGCCATTCGGCAGGGCGGATAGGCGTCCGATTGTTCGCAGGTGTTACCTTCGAACACGAGGCCTTCGGCACCCTTGGCGACAAGCAGGGGCGTCCCGTCGAAGGAGACGAGTGTGTTTCCGGTGATCGTGATGTTTCGGTGGCAGCGTTCGCCGTGACCAGCCTCATCAAGGTGCGGTGAGGAAATTTCAATCACGGCATTCCCCCAGACTCCGAAATTGCAATTCTCGAAACGATTTCCCGAGATCACCAGATCGCGCACAGCCGCCTGCTCGAACCACGTCTTTCCATCACCCTCGAGAAGGATGGCGGCGCCGGGGTTGTGAAAAAGATTATTCTCGACGCGGGTTTTGCCTGCGGAGCCCAAAAGAATCCCTCGTGCACGGTTGCCGGTGAAGACGCAATCCGTGATCTCGACCTCGGGAGCGGTCTCTCCGGCGTTGTGGACCAGGGTTCCTGGGACGATTCCCGGCGGCAGATCGTCGGCAAGGTGCACCGCGAGCAGGTCGCGATTGATGACGTTCACTGCACAGACGGCCGCGCCGCCAAACGGGTGCAAGGTTCGGCCATCGGAAAATGCGGCCGAATCTCCGGCTGCGAGCAGTGGGAATCCCGCGTGTTGCGAATGCATGAAGCGAAGCTCGATGCAGCGCGGGCCCGCAATGCGGTCAATGGTCGCATAGTTGCCATGAATGTTCGTGGCGTCGTCCATCTGGCTTTCCATCCGGCATCGGT
>JBIKIR010000030.1:0-28370 GCA_044361475.1 Luteolibacter sp.
GCAGTTGAGCTTGAGCATGGGAAAAGCCCCTCCGTGGCTGCTGTTTGACCCGACGCAAGCTGCCTCATCAGCGGTCACATGACTCACCTGCGCCCCCCATCCGCTTCCCAACTGCGGATTCTAGGTTCAATCAAACCGCTTGGGGATGGCGCGCTTCGCCCAGCATGTTCGGGCTATTTGGCAGCAGCTTGATCCCACAGGATGCGAGCAAGCGGGCGAGTGTGAATTCCAGCACTCCAATCAATTCGACTCCGATTGCATGCCTGGAGTCTCGAAGCCCACGGTTCCCTCGTGTGCGAGCCTTGGCTTTTTTATTGGCATGCGGCGACCGGTGATCGCCGCTACAAAAAAGAGGCGGGACCTTGCGGGCCCGCCTCTTGATGTTTGATTGATTCCTTATCGGAACCGCAAGGATTAGTAGCGGCGACGGCGGAGCAGACCGAGAGCACCCAGCGCACCGAGAAGCGCGGCGGAGGGCTCGGGAATCGTGTAAGAATGTGAGACTGCGGGGACTGCCCCCAGAGATTTGATGGAAAATTGTGAGACTGCGGGGACTGACCCCAAAGATGTTGGACGTTCGATGTCCGGCCATCTCCACTGCGTTCCGGTTCCGATGCGCCGTGCCAATAGGGGGACAATGGGAGAGCCGAGGCGCTTTTCATTGGCCTGCGAATGACGCATCGAGCTTGTCCAGAATCGCCAGTCCTTTCTTGGCCGAACCGCGAGCTGCGAGGGTACGAAAGCGGGATTCGGCGTCGAACTCGGCGATGCTGATGGTGGCGAGTTCTTCGACTAGCTTGTTCACGCTGATGTCGCGGTGCTTGGCCAATTGGCGCAGGCGGGCGTGTTTGTCGTCGGGCAGGCGGATGGTGAGTGTGCTCATGGCAGTGTGGTGAGGAATTGACGGGGATTCTGGATTTTCAAACCAGGGAAACGCAGCTCCCCTTGCCGCAGATCCCTGAGGTTGTGAGTGACGATTGTCCCGGCGGATCCCGCCAGAGCGAGCTCGATCAGGTGGTTGTCGGCTTCATCGGGCAAATTGGGCCGCCAGAGAAAATATACTTTGATCCATTCGGTGACGGAGAGAAAGGCGGCAACGAGGGTGTCCCGTTCGCTGATGGTGAGTGGACTTTTTTCCATCAGTGCGGAGCGACCGAGCAGATCCTCGTATTCATGAAACAACGCCGCACCCATCAACGGGCGGGCTCTGCCGAGCAGGCAAGCCCTCAGCAACTGCCGGTTTTCACCTGCCGGGCTCAGGATTGCTCCGATGAAGACATTGGTGTCCACGACAATGCGGGGTGGCATGAATTTTGATAGCGCATGTGATGGCAGATTGCAAACCGAGAAATTCGCAGGTCAGAGACTGGAACCACGGGCAACCTCTGATGCCAGACAAACAGATTTTCTGATTATTTATCCGTCACTTTATAATGCGCCCCTCCTTGTGTGCTCCGCATCGGCTTGCGAGTCGCAGATTGCCGGCGATTGATGCAAGACAGTCAGGCCGGCCATCTCCGCGGCGCTCCGGTTCGCGCTCCCGGCATCCAGCGCCGTGCAAGCAAATTTCCTGAGCCCAGAGAAATTGTGAGACTGCGGGGACTGACCCCAGAGACTGCCCCCAGAGACTCTGGTTGAGCGCTTACAGAGCCTTACAAGTGACGCTTGAAATCCATGGCGGCATGGAGCACGCGAACGATCTCAAGGGATTCGACGCCGCCGCGGAAGAGGATGACGTGACTCCCTTCCGCCGCAATTCTGCACCCCGCAAACAAATCCGGGCGCTGACGATAACGGGTGGGTGCGGCACGGATGGTTTCGAATCGTTGCCAGATCCAGCCAAGATAAAGTTCCTCCTGTTGCTTGCCCCAGGTTTCGAACGTGTATTTGCGGATTGAACGAAGGTCATCCAGGGCCGCAACGGTGAGGATCATTTTCATGCATCTTCCCGCACCAGGGCCATGAACTGATCCTTTGATTCCACCGTCATGGTCTGGCCGGATTCCAGTTGGGCAAAGCCAATGGCAGCCTCCCGCGCCAGCCACTCGGTCTCCCGCTCCCATGCCAGGGAACGTCTCAATGCCTCGCGCACAACCTCGCTGGCGCTGTCGTAGAGACCCGATTTCAACTTGGCATTGACAGCTTCTTCCAGTTCCGCAGTGAGTGAAATGTTCATGATGGATGGATACGATTCTTCACAATTCCTGTCAATCCAGCAGTGTCGTTGGTAATGAGCCGCGCCTGAGGATGGACATCGAACATCGAATGGCTGGCGCTATTGGGACGTGCTTTTGCGAGGGTTTGATCTTTGGGTGGTGGCAGAAACCCTTCCGCGAGGGCGCGTAAGGGAGCACGCGGGGGCGCGTGCGCTCCCCTCTGTGGTTAAGGGTTGTGGGGTTGGTGAACCAACGCGTGGATCAGATCCGGCGGCGGCGGAGCAGACCGTGAGCACCCAGCGCACCGAGAAGCGCGGCGGAGGGGCTTCATCAAACAAGTTGGGCGTAGTCGGCAGCTTTGGCCCGGCTATAGGCGGTGAGAATATTCTCAACGGACAAATCCTCGTCCAATTCCTCCCAATGAACTCCGAGACCACGCCCGATGAGCTGCCATTGCTCGCGTTGTGCGGGACTGGCATTCCCTGTTGAGTGCTTACGGATTGGCAGCTTTTGAAGAATCTAGGGGGGTCTCACACCACGACGTCCACATTTGTCGGAATGCGCCCTCGATTTCTCGCGCAAAGGAGGGCGCATCGAGGAGCTGCGAACCCAGCATTTTGTCTCGGAGATTTGATCGATAGTTCACCAGCTGCTCAACATCGCGAGCCAACTCCACAGCAATCCGCACATACTCATCTTCAGACTCTGCCACCAGCTCGGGCAATCCGATGTTTGTCAGAAGGCTAACACCGACACGCGAGACATGAGTCTGCCCTGCCAGCGTAACAACCGGAACACCCATCCACAAGGCCTCACAGGTGGTCGTAGTGCCGTGATATGGAAAAGTATCCAGGGCAATATCTACATCCTGGTAACTCTTCAAATGTGCTTCGTGTGTTTCCTCTGGGCCACGAATCTCTATGCGATCAGAATCTATTGCCGCCTGCGTGATCATCATAGCTTCCACTCGTTTTCGAGCATCCAAACTGCTAAACCCCCCAGCTTTGAGCAGCAGTCTTGAGCTGGGTATAGTCTCTAATATCCTTGCCCACAGCCTAAGCATGGGTTCGTTGATTTTGGCAATATTATTGAAGCTGCCAAATGTGACATATCCTTTTTTCAGGGCGGGACTCTGTGTGCGTGGCACCTCGCGGTCTGGCTCATAGCACCATGCAGATTGAGACAACCGGATCAATTTCTCAGTATGATAAGCTTCAGTCATGCCCGCAGGGTCAGCCAAACTATCGGATATCCGATAGTCAATGGTTTCGATACCCGTCGTTGTTGGGTAGCCAAGGTAAGTCACCTGGATTGGTGCCGGTTTTCTCGCAAACACCAGCAATCGATTACCCAAGGTATGCCCTGCGAGATCTACAAGAATATCAATTTGATCCTTGCGAACTAGATCCGCCATTTCCGCATCCGGCATTCCGACGATGTCCCGCCACTCCTCGACCTGATCACGAATGCGTTTTGTCCATTCGTCTGGCTGACCGACATGCGCATATGCAAAGATCTCAAATTTCCCACGGTCGTGATTTTTCAGATACGGAAAAAGGAATCTCGTTACAGGATGATCTTTGAAGTCGGGTGAAACCATGCCTATGCGCAGGCGACGATCATCTCGGCGGTCGCAAACTTGGGAATCGGACTTGGGGTAGTGGACAGCTGCATGTATGTCAGCCCACTTCCGATGTTCGGAATGAATAAACTGGGATTCCAGTGTCGGAAGATACTGTCGCAAAAGCAATAGGCTGCTTCTTGCTTCGTGCCAAATCGGGCTAGCTGAAAGCACCTTCAGATGTATTGCGATGGATTCTTTGATCTTACCGCACTCTTTCAAAACAGCGGCATAGTTTGCCAACATTTGAACATGGCTTGGCATGATTTCACTACCCTTGCGAAAGGCTTCTAGTGCTTCGTCAAAATCGCGATTTGCCAAGTAGGCGGCACCGAGACTGTTGTAGGCTTGGGCAAAATCAGGCTTGGCCTCTACCGCCTTCTGGTGCCACTCGATTGCGGCGATCAGATCATTTTTCTGATGAGCCATGAAACCAAGCAAATGAAATGCTTGGGCGTGTTTCGGCTTCTTGATGAGAACCTTGTGACAAAGCCTAGCCGCCTTGTCCAGCAAGCCAGCCCGGTGGTATTGCACCGCTAACTCGAAATCCCTATTCATCTTCGTGCCTAGTCACGATCTCTAGTAAGCGCTGACTTGTCAATGGAGTGGGAAACAAGACCGAGAAGCCAAATGCTTTCAAGTGTGCGAGTCTTGGCGTTTTCATTGGCATGCGGCGACTGGTGATCGCCGCCACAAAAAAGAGGCGGGACCTTGCGGGCCCGCCTCTTGGTTTGGATGATTGCCTTATCGAAACCGCAAGGATCAGTTGCGGCGGCGGCGAAGGAGACCGAGGGCTCCGAATGCGCCAAGGAGAGCAGCGGAAGGCTCGGGTACGAGTACAATAGAATTGCCCGAGATAGACTCGTTGTCCGTGAGACTAAGAGTACTTGCGCCTTTGGAGGTTACAAGAGCTAGGTTGCTTCCAAGGGCAGCATTGAAGGTAGTACTACCCGCGTTAGCCACATTGGCCGGAAAGGCTGCATTTGCGACGGTACGAATGATAGCCCAAGAATTGGCTACATCATAACTAGCAGAACCATCAGCCCAGACTGCCAAGTGAATAACCTTTGTATTTAGCGAAGTCGGAGATGTTGCTGTTACGGAGCCATTGATTTTAGCAGAATCAGTCTGCACAGCGCCAAAGGAAGTAAAGGTAGATCCGTCCCAGTTGCCAACCTGAAATTTGAAGCTGGCTACTTCGGTGGAGCCGATTATAACATTGGTCCCTTGTGTTCCAAACCCTGCGGACACCGCTATGGTAGCAGCTTCAGCAGAAGCTGCAAGTAATACGGACGCTGCAATTATGTTTCTAATTTTCATATTATTGTTTGTTATAGGTTGATTTCAACTAGTTTATTATTTCATGGGGTGAGAATTTCAAGATTATTGCGAAACAACAGTTCCTGGGATTGTCAAAACAGAGGCAGATCCAGAAGAACTTCTCTTAATGATCGCGCCCGTTCCTTCTGCAAAAACCACATCACTTGCAATTGACGAGTCGGTTAGGTTACCCATGACACTACCTGCACCCAGAGATGGGTCCAATGCGGAATAGGCGACAGTCGACTGGTCTGAGCTAACGATTTGCAGTTCATCGAAGTCGGTATTTGCGCCGTCGAATGCCACAAGTTGCGTGGCAAACTGCATGTAATCCAGTGTGCCACCTGCCGCAAGCTGTGTCCCAACCCAATTGGAGTCAGGATAGATATCCACTTGGGTTTTAGTTAGCTTAACTTCACCTGTAGAAACAAAATCAGATGATGTTGAGCCATACTTCTTAATTTTTATAGCGGCGCCAGGTTCGATAACCATGTCGTCAGCGAGGGACGAAGATGAGATATCAAACCATCCGTCTTGTTCCGCACCAGTAAGTTCTTTGGGCACATATACAACTCCAGTCGCTACTTGAGTTGAAGGATTGAGAATCTGAACTTCATCCGCAGTGCTCACACCATCGAACACAGCGAGTCCTGGTGAGTTAGCACCTAGGAAAGACCTGACCGTGTTGTGTTTGCGAACGCTTACTGTTACATTGCCACTAATGCTTTGAGGAAACTCATCTGATACGGATACTGATGTAGCAGTGGATGATGTAACTGTTGACCACCACCCCTCCGAATCACCACTGGTGATTTCTAATACATAGGTGGCATCAAGATCGGTTGGCACGCCACCCGAGAAACTCAGTGTCGTTGAGGCAGGAGCGGAAGAGGAAGTTCCTTGGAAAACCGCAGTCTGTATCAATGACGGCGATAGGAACGTGTCAGCACCGGCACCATCGGAACTGCCAGCGATCGTGTGCGTGATATATCCCACCGGAGTGGTGTAAGCCGTTTCTGCATTAGCCAAGCTGCAGGCGGCGGCTGCGGCGAGGAGTGAATAGGTGATTTTAGTTTTCATGACAGTGTTTGATTAGAAATTAGAATCAGTTGTTGTTGGTTTGTTTGTTTTGTTGGGGTTTGAGTCAGGTATTTGGTTGAGACCGAGCATTTGGCAAGTGGCTTGGGTGGCATGTTGCGATTTCAAGACATTTGCTTTTACGCAGGCTTCGATGTGATTCAACACGAGCAGAGAGGTGTGCACAAGTTTTTTTTCAGTATGGGGCCGAAAAAAATCAGTGCTTCAATCGATGCCGCGGCTAGGGCGGGCAGGCCGGAGGTGAGCGAGAGAGCGGCGGGACGAGTGGGATGGATGTGCGGAGATTGAGATAATCCATTGACAATGAGTGAGTTGAGACGAAAATATGGGCATCCATGATGGATGGATTTTGGTTTTTTGACTCCGGATGCGAAGGCGAGCAGGTGCGGGAAATGTTGCGAAAGTGCACCTCGGAAATAGTTTGGAAAAGTTAAGGATTTTGAACATCGAATTCTGAGCGTAGAACATTGAATCCTGATTCCGATGCAGCAACCACGAAAGGCAGGAAACAGCAGGAAATGTCGTAGCGGCGGTTTTCAACCCGAAATCCGAAGTCGAAATATCCTTCGAATCATTTCAACCACTGATTTCGCAGATTTACTGATTATCGAGGAGCGCATTTTTTGTGATTTTTCTTTATCTGTGCAATCTGTGTAATCTGTGGTCAAAGCCCTCTTTGTTTGCATTTCAACTTTCGAATTCGGGTTTAACGTCCAAGCCTATTTTTTTAGGTATTGGGCATGGCGGTTGAAAACCGCCGCCACATTTTTGCAGGCTCTGGCGGGGCTTTTTCTGATGTGGGCAAGATGCTCACGCACCTTGAGGGGGCGGAGGCAGATCCGCGCCATCCGGGCAACAGAAAGGGGTCGCGCTGTTAACGCGACCCCCTCTAAACTGTCAGAAATTGTAGATTTAAACCGAGGACCTCTCCCCTCTACGCAGGTCAAAATGCCAGAATTTTCCGAGCTGTCATGTCACTAAATAATGGGACAGCCCCGAGTTGCCTCGAAATCATGACAAATCGAGGAATCCACGGCGGATCGCCTCGCTCACGGCGGCTGGCAGGCTGCGCACGTGGAGTTTGTCGAAGCTGCGCTTGATGTACTCCGTCACCGAGTGCTGGCTGAGCCCCAACTCATCGGCGATTTCCTGGCGGTTCATTCCTTTTGCCGAGAGCTGAAGCACCTCGCATTCCCGTCCGGACAATGATTCCGCCTCAGGAATCGGGCTGAGCTTGCGAAATGTCTGCAGGATCATCCCGGCGATTTTCGGGTCCAGCGGCGTACCGCCTGCAAGAACCTCTTCCAGGGTTTCCAATAACCGCATGGCGCTGCCAGCTTTGACCAGGTAGCCATGCGCACCGGCTTCCAGCGCGGCGAAGACCTTGGCCTTGTCGATGAAAGCCGTGAGCACCAGCACGCGCGCCTCTGGCAGTAGCCCGCGCACCTTGCGGATGCCCGCGATGCCACTCATGCCCGGCAGCCCGAGATCCGACAGAACGAGGTCCGCAGTGAGCCCGGCGCGGATCGCCTCCAGAGCGTCCTCCATGGTGGAAAAGTCACCCACGCACTGATAACCGCCGCGCTGCTCCAGCACCATAGCCACCGACTCGCGGAAGTCCGCATGGTCTTCGATCAGCATGAGGCGTATCGGATTTTCCTTTGTCGCTGCGGCAGCTGCCATGGGTGGAACTCATAACCCAAGACCATGCGTTCGGAAAGCGAAGGTTTATGCATTCTCTTCGACAGGCGGCGGGCGACGAGGTTTCCGCAGGCGCTTGCTGTCCAATGGGATGGTGAGTGTCAGGCGGGTCCCCTCGCCCGGCGCGGTGTCGACTTGCAAATTCGCATCCAGCGCCTGCACACGCTGCCGCAGCGCGCGCAGGGTGGCCTTACGCATCAAGCGCTCTGGGTCGATGCCCACGCCGTCGTCAGCGATCACGAGCTGGAAGCGGTCGGCCATTGTTTCCACGCGGATGTCCACCTTGGAAGACTTGGCATGGCGTGAGATGTTGTGCAGGGCTTCTCGGAAATAGAGAAACAAGTGCCGCGTCGCCTCATCCGGCAGTTCGAATTCCCACGCCTTTTCGTTGGCGGAAAAATTCCATTGCAACGCCTCGAGCATGATCGAACTGGTCTCCCGCAAATGCTCGACCGTGCCGATCCGGTGATCACCCTGCGGTCTGAGCAACCAGACGATGTCGCGCACCGCGCTGACCGTCTCCGCCGCGATCCGTTGGATCCGTTTCAGCTCGGCCGACGGGTTGGAGCGGCCTTCCGCCAGATCGGCGAACATCTGGATGCTACCAAGGTTGCTGCCCACCTCGTCGTGGAGGTCGCCGGCGATCCGTTCGCGCACTTTTGTCAGCTCCCGCTTCGCGTGGATTCGGTAGCGAATGGGCAGCACGATGATGAGAATTGCGCCGATAAGCCCTAGGATGGTAAGCCCCGAGAGCCGCGTGCGTCGCCAGTCACTCAGAAGGTTCTTTGCCTCCGCATCCAAGACATGGCGGCGAGTCTCCAAGCGCAGCCGCTGGTCCAGCAGACCCAACCATTCGCGAACCGAAACCAACAACCCGTCGGGACCGCATCCATCGCTAAGCGCTGCGAGGGTCCACGAGCGCCCGCCCTGCCCGATCAGGTTCATCATTCCGCCCGACGAGCTTACTTTTTTACCGACTGCCAGATTTTTGAAATCAGACAGCACCTCTACCTCGCTAAGGGCGAAGAATGCAGGATATATTTCAAACGCCTTCCATAGCTTGGTTGCCTCGACTTTTACAAAGCGTGCGCGAGTCTCGGTGAAAGGTATATCCACCGGATTGTGACCCGGATTGGGCATGTCGCGCTCCGCCACAACCGTCCATTTTCCAGGCTCATCGGAGTCGGAAACCGAAACCACCAGCTTGCGGGGAAAACCGAATCCGCTGGGCAAATCCGAAGTCGGTTTTTTCGCCGGAAGCAATCGAACCGTATCCACCATTTCCGGCGTCCCTAGGTCAACGATCAGCGACATGGCTTCATTCGCATTCTGCCGACCTTCGGAAATCCAGCCGACGTTGCGAGTCTGTCCCGCAGGTTTCTCTGGCAGACCCAGCGGCGTCTGACCATCGACTAGGAAAGCGTTGTTCCAATGCCACGGTGCGGAAAGAGCCGAGCCAGACAAACTGCGAACCTCGCCGCCACGCGCGACATTCCGCTCCCCTTCGAACACAAACACCTCCGCCCAAGCATGGACGAACGCATCCTCGCTCTCCAAATCCGGCTTCAACAGATCAGCGGAAATCCTTATCCCCGCGGCCTCGACCGGCGGTGAAACTTGGTAAACAAAAGGATGTCCGCGCCGCATCGGATTTTTCTCAACACCCCTTTCCTTTGCCACTAGTAAAACTTTCCCTCCATCTTGGCCGATGAGCTCCACGGTAAACGAATCCGGCAGCCCGTACTGCGGATCTAGCCCTTGCGCATTGTAGCGCCGCGTCGGCACCAGCGCCACCAGATCCACCTTCGCACTCGCCGGCCAGCGAATCTCCGCCGAGAACCGTGAGTCCCGCGTGGGCACCGCAGCGGAATGGATGCTCGCAAATCCACCCGTGCCACCCTGATCAGCGATCGGGATGCTCGGTAAATTCGCAATCTGCGGAGCCAACTCCGAAAGTTCTTTTTCAATTCCCTTCAAGCGGCCGGAAAACATTTGCGCCAACCGCTCGTCCCAACTCTCATCCGCCGCCGCAGGCCTTGCGATCAAAAGCAACATGGCGCAGTAAATCAGCATGCCACGGCGCAAATCGCTTAATTTCCACTGATCTCTCGTCTTCACGGTATCTTATAAAGTTCTACGTTCCTAGCTATGCACCCGAGACCATGGGCATTTCGTGAAAAATGGCACGATGAAAAAATACCGGACTGGCGCAGATCCGTCAGACCTTTTGGCATTTTTGCGGTGAATCTCTCTCAATGATTCGGCGCCGTGTGCTGTAGGTAAGATTCAAGATTCAAGATTCAAGAGGAAGAGGAAGAGGTGTCCTGCAAGATGCAGGACAGGGCCGGCGAGACGCCGGCGCTCCCCTATGAGGAGGCGGATTCTTCATCTCACTTGAAACTGAACACTTGAACCTTGAAACTCATTTATCCCAACCCCGCGCGTGTGAGCAATGGTTCGAGTTCGGGATCGCGGCCCATGAAGCGTCGATAGAGTTCTTCGGCGGGTGCGGCATTGCCTTGGCTCAGGACATGTTCGCGGAATGAGCGACCGGTTTCGGGGTTGAGGACCCCTTCGTTTTGGAAGCGGGTGAAGGCATCGGCATCGAGCACCTCGGCCCATTTGTAGGAGTAATAGCCGGCCGCATAGCCGGTCGAGCTTGAGAACAAATGGCTGAAGCGCCGCAGCATCGATGGTGTCTCGGTCTTGAGCGGCGCGCGGTAGTCCTTGAGGATTTCGCGATCGACCGCATCGAG
Organism: Luteolibacter sp.; assembly: GCA_044361475.1. Taxonomy (GTDB): domain Bacteria; phylum Verrucomicrobiota; class Verrucomicrobiia; order Verrucomicrobiales; family Akkermansiaceae; genus Luteolibacter. The sequence goes on from JBIKIR010000030.1 coordinate 10,653, forward strand.
CTCGCCACCGAGCCAGCGCGTGTAGTGGATGTGGAGTTCGAGGTCGAGCTTTGCAAATGAAAGCTGACGCATGAAGCCCGAGGCGCTGAGGTAATTTCGCGCGGCGATCATCTTGGCGAAGAGCTCTTCGGGGATCGCTTCGCCGGTTTCGAAGTGAAGCGCAAACAGGTCGAGCGACTCACGATCCCAGCAGAAGTTTTCCATGATCTGCGAGGGAAGTTCGACGAAATCCCACGCGACATTCGTCCCCGCGAGCGAGCGCACAGGCACCTCGCTGAGCATGCCGTGCAGAAGGTGGCCGAACTCGTGAAAGATCGTCTCGACCTCACCATGCGTGAGCAATGCCGGCTTGCCATCGACCGGCGGGCTCATGTTGCCAACGATCAGCCCGAGGTGCGGCTCGCCCGGGTGCCCGGTGTGCAGCGAGTTCATCCACGCGCCACCACGTTTCGACTCGCGCGGATGCCAGTCGGCATAAAACGATCCGAGATGAGCGCCGCTGTCGGAATCGTGGATTTCATAAAACGAAACCTCCGGGTGCCAGACTTCGATTTTTGATCCAACTTCACCGGTTTCGTTGAAAACAGTTTCCTTTTGCTGAATCGTGATGCCAAAGAGCCGCGAGGCGATTTCGAACATGCCGGCCATCACGCCATCGACCGGGAAATAGGGACGCAATGCTTCATCATCGAGATCGTAGTTTTCCTTGCGCTGGAGTTCGGCCCAATAAGCCGTTTCCCATGGCTGCAAGGCATCGGCATTTCCACCAGTCTTCGCCGCCTTGTACTGCGCGAGTTGGCGAAAATCGGCATGATAGGCCGGCACGATGCGCGTGTGAAGTTTCTCGATGAAGGAAAGTGCCGCCTCGCCCGATCCCGCCATGCGGCGCAGCAAGGTGAGATCGGCGAAATGACCATGACCCAAAAGCACCGCCTTCTCGTGACGCAGACCAAGGATGCGCCACACCAAGGGCGTGTTGTCATATTTACCATAGCCACCCACGCGGCTCGATGCCTCCCACACCTGATGCCGGATCGCATCGTCATGCAGGTGCTGCATGATCGGAAACATCGATGGAAACTGCAGCGTGAACCGCCACGCGGCTTGGTCATTCGCCGCGAGCCCCTTCGCCTTCGCGTTGGCTGCGGCTGCGGCTTTTGCCGATTCGGGCAAACCTGCGAGCTTCGACTCATCGGTGATGACAAGCTCCCACGCGTTGGTCGAATCCAGCACATGCTCAGAGTACTGCTTGGTGAGCGTCGAAAGCTCGGCCTCGATCGCCGCGATGCGTTGCTTTTCCGCAGGCGGCAGATCGGCACCGGACTGACGGAAGTCAGCGAGCGTTTCCTCGACAAAGCGTTTTCTCACCAAGTCGAGCTTCGCCACCTCGGCACTTTCACCAAAGGCCTTGAGCACATCCCACAGGCGGCCATTGAGCGGAATCGATGCGTAAAAATCCGTCACTTCCGGCAGCATTTTGTTGAGCGCCTCGCGTTGCGCAGGGTTGTCGCACACCGAGTCGAGATGATTCAAACGCCCCCAGCCACGACTCAATTCTTCGGTTGCGTTTTCAAGCGCGAAAAATGTCGATTCATAGGTCAGCGCCGATGGATCCTGATCGCAAATCGTCTCGATCGCATGCTTTGCGAGCGAGAGCGCATGGCGGATGTCCGGCTCAACCGCCTCGGGCACAAGTGTCGACCAACGAACATGAAAATCGGGAGATAGGAATGGATGCATGAGAGAGGGATCAATCGGATAATTCGGAATTTTCGGCAGGCGGCACATACCCCGGCAGCGGCCGCACGAGGTTGTTCTGCAGCGGGAAGACCCGCTCGACAATGTTGGGAGCGATCTCCTGCGACTGCATGTAGGCCTCGCGGATCATTTCCATCTTGGCATCGAGGTTGTCGATGTAATGCAGCGCAAAGGCCTCGGGCGTGCGTGGCAACACAGGTGAGCCAAACTGATGCTCGCCATGGTGGCTGCCGATCAGGTGCAGGAGGTGCAGGCGTATCTCGTCGGATGCGGGCTTGAGGTCCACCCATGCTTTTGCGTCCTCGGATTCCATCAGATCGCGCCAGAGTTTGTTGACCATTTCGATGCCGAGCGGGATGTGGCCCATCATTTCACCGGCAAGGGTAAAGGTCTGCGTGAAACCATGTTCCGGGTAGGTATTTTCCCAAAGCTTGCCGCAGTCGTGAAACAGCACGCCGGCAAGCATCAGGTCGCGATTGAGCTCCGGGTACACGCCGCAAATCGCATTGGCCGAGCGCATCATCTGCGCGACATGTTCGACGAGACCGCCACGGCGTGCATGGTGGTTTTTGCGTGCGGCCGCCGTGCGGCGAAAGCGATCGCCGAGTTGCTCGAGAAAAACATGGCACAAGGTGTGCAAGCGCGGCTCGGCAATGCTGGCGCAGAAACTTTGAATCACCACGTAGTCCGCATCCTGACGCCGACGCAGGTCGGGATCGCCGGCATAGAAATCATTGAGCGCGGCCTCATCCGGCACATGGAACTCGAGATCCTTGGCGTCCATGCCATAGGAACTTTGCGTCCAGCGCGCTTCGAGACGTAGCACCGCCGATTCCTTGAGCGACTCGGCTTCCTGATAGACCGACGAATCGGACCAAAGCTTGAAGGCCATTTTCCCGGTCGAGTCGGCAAAGGCCATTTCCAAGTAAGGCTTGCCGGTCTTGGCCACGCGGGTCGAGCGGCTTTGCAACTGAGCAATGACGGCGGCCTGCACCGGAGTGGTGCCAGTGCATTCCCTTAGGGCGGCAATCGAGAGTGATGTCACGCCATGCATCATGCACCGGATGCCGAAGCTGTCACGGAATCCTTTGCCACATCACTCATAAACAATCTCATTGGGCAGCTCGTTGGGGTTCTCGCCGTTGGCCGGCCATGCGCCCGCCATCGTCGCGCCCAAGGTGCGGATCCCATAGGCGAGCGCCTCGTAGCGCCGACCCGCACGCAAGTGCCGCGACATCGCATTGGACAGCTCCTCCCAGTAGGCCGGACCCACCACTTCGGCCCACGCGTTGTCGCCGATCACTGCAAAGCGATGACCCATCGGGATCACCAAAATCAACGCGCCATTGCGATCGTTCGTGCGATGCATGCCGAGACGATCGAAAAGTTTCCAGCCGTGGCGCATCGGGCGAAACACCAGCTTAGTGGTGATGACCACACGAAGCTCGGCGCTACTCCGCGCCTCCACCGCGCGGATCTCGCGTACCAGCGCCTGCTCCTCTTTTTCTGTAAGAAATTCGTTCATGTTTGGTTTTGCTGAATTACCATCCACCACTTGCGCCGCCTCCGCCACTTCTTCCTCCACCGCCGGAAAATCCTCCTCCGCCACCACCCCATCCCCCGCCGCTCCACCCACCAGCCCCGCCGCCCCAACCGCCGTGACGCGATCCACCGCGCGTGATCACCACCTCGCCATGCTGCTGCGAGGAGATAAGCACCAAAATAATGATCACCAAAAGAATGATGACCGGAAAAGGAATGCCTTGACGGTGATCCAAACGCGTGCGGCCGCTCCCTTGGTATTCACCCTTGGTCGCGGCGATCATCGCCTCAATGCCTGCCACGACCGCGAGCTCACGGTTTCTGGCACGCAGGCGTGGGGCGACCACCTCTTCGATGATCTGCTTGCAACGCGCATCAGGCAGCGCGCCTTCGAGGCCATAGCCAACCTGAATCCTGATTTTGCGTTCGTTGACAAAGAAAAACAAAATCGCGCTGTTGTCCTTGCCCTTTTCCCCCGGCTTCCATGCCTCGAAGACCCGCTGCGAGAAATCGACCAACTCGCCCGACTCTGGCAGCGCTTGAAAAATCGCCACAAGCATCTGCGAAGAGGACTCACGCTCGTAGTCCTGCAGGCGCTTGTCGAGAGCCGCAAAGGCCGCAGGCCCGAGCCAGCGCGCCTCATCGTACACATAGTGCGGCGACGGGCTTGCTGGGATCTCCGCACGCGCAGTCGGCGCGGCAAGCATCAGGCCGAGGCAGGCGAGCCAAAAGCAAACGACCCGCCCGCATGCATGGCGCGCCAATGTCATTTCGCTTCGCCGGATTGACCACCGAAGTCGAATTTCACATCAGGCGCTTTTTCCGCACCGCTTTCGGCTTGGAAGTACGGCTTGGGATGAAAACCAAGCATGCCCGCAAAAAAAACGGCGGGCACCTTGCGGATGCTGGTGTTGAAATCCTTCACCACCTCGTTGAAGCGACCGCGCTCGACCGCGATGCGGTTCTCGGTGCCTTCAAGCTGCGCCTGCAAATCGCGGAATCCGGCGCTCGCCTTGAGATCGGGATAATTTTCGGAAACCACCAGCAAGCGTTGCAAGGCGCTGCCAAAAGCTCCTTGCGCCTTTTGAAACTCCTCAAGCTGCTGCGCAGTCTCCGGCGCCTTGCTCGCATCAATGGTCATGCGTCCGACCGATGCGCGGGCATTGACGACATTTTCAAGCGTTGTTTTCTCGAAGTCCGCCGAGCCTTGCACGGTCTTGACGAGGTTCGGCACGAGGTCGGCGCGACGTTGGTACTGGTTGGAAACCTGCGCCCATGCCGCATCCACGCCCTGTTGTTTGCCAACGAGGCCATTGTAAGTGGAAATTCCGCCAAGAACGAATGCTCCGGCGACTGCAACGAGGATCAATAGGGTCTTGCTCACGTTCTCCCTATCTAACAGATCATCCGGCAGCTGTCGAATCAATTTCACCCCGCATGAATGCGTTTACTCGTGACGCAGCGCCTCGATCGGATCAAGCGACGCCGCCCGGCGGGCCGGCATGAAACCAAAGATGATGCCGATCGCCGCGGAAAACACGAACGCAATCAGGTTGATCTTTGGATCAAACACAAAAGGCGCGCCCACCACTTTTGCAAGGCTGTGGCACAACCCGTAGGCGACCAAAATTCCTGCGAGACCACCCACCCACGAAAGCGTCACCGCCTCGACCAAAAATTGCAGCATCACATCGCGTGCGCGCGCGCCGATCGCAAGACGAATGCCAATCTCGCGCGTTCTTTCAGTCACCGAAACCAGCATCACATTCATGATGCCGATGCCACCGACCAACAAGCTTACCCCAGCCACCGCGCCGAGCAGCGAGGTGAGGATCTGTGTGCTGGAACTCATCGTCTCGGCGATCATGCGGGTGTCGACGACCGAGAAATTGTTCTGCTCGTTGTCCGCAAGATTTCGGCGCTCGCGCATCAACAGCGTGAGGTCGACCAAGACACCGGCACATGATTGCTCGTCGATTCCCGCGATCTGGATTTGGTTGATGTTCTGCGGCGGCGGCAATCCCGCAAGACGCCGCTGCATGGTGGTGATCGGAAGAATGATGTTGTCATCGAGGTCATCGCCAAAGCCCCCCTGCCCTTTCACGGCAGTGACGCCGATCACCATCAGCGAAGTTTTGTGCAGACGGATCTTTTGGCCGATCGCAGGCACCGAACCAAAGAGTTCCTTGCGAATCGTTTCACCGATGACGCACACGGCAGCGCCCTTGCGAAGATCGTCCTGATCAAAAAAACGCCCTTCGCTTAGCTTCCATCCGGCGATGTCAAAATACTCGGGCGTGGTGCCCTGATAATCGGTGTTGCGCACATTCTCCATGAACACCGCCGGCGCATTGCCCATCGCCAATGGCGCAGCGGCACGCACGCCGCTCACCTGCTCGCGCACGGCTTGCACATCGGAAAGGCTGAACAATGGCGCGCCCCACTGACCCCAGCCCTGCCCAGGCCGTAGGATCATCAGGTTGCTGCCGAGATTCGAGATCTGCGACTTTACCATCTCGGTCGCACCGCGGCCAAGGGTCACCATCGTCACCACCGCCGCAACACCGATCACTACACCAATCACCGTGAGAAACGCACGGGTGATGTTGCGGCGTATCTCACGAAGCGCGAGGATGAAGGCATTAAAAAACATGAGAAATTTCCGATCTTATAACTTATAACTCATGACACCCTCACATCACTTGCGATCAACCCATCCCTCACGCGAACCACGCGTTTGGCGGATGCCGCCACATCATCCTCGTGGGTGACCATGATGATGGAGATGCCGCGATCGCTGTTGAGTTTGCCAAGAAGCTCCATGATTTCCACGGTGGTTTTCGAATCGAGATTGCCGGTGGGTTCATCAGCAAACAGCGTTTCGGGTTGGGTCACGATGGCTCGAGCGATTGCCACACGCTGTTGCTGACCACCGGAAAGCTCCGCAGGCGTGTTTCTTGCCTTTTCTGGCATACCAACGCTGGCCAAGGCCTCACGCGCCATTTCGCGGCGCTGCCGCGCTGGAACCCCGCGGTAGAGCAAGGGCAACTCGACATTTTCCAAGGCCGATGTGCGCGCCAGCAGATTGAAGCCTTGAAACACAAACCCCAAGGCATGTCTGCGGATCAACGAACGCTGGTCCTTGCTCAGCGACTCGATGGCAATGCCATTGAAAATATAGCTTCCAGCTGTCGGCGTATCGAGACAGCCAAGCAGGTTCATCAGGGTTGATTTGCCCGAGCCGCTCGGACCCATAATTGCCACAAATTCACCACGATCGATCCGCAGATCCACACCGCGCAGCGCATGGAACACCGCATCACCCCGACCATATGTCTTGGCGATGCCGCGCAGTTCGATCAAGGACGCTTCATTCATGGCTTGGCGGGCGGCGCTGCGCTGATGATGACCGGCAGACCTTCACGCAGTGCCTCTCCGCTGACCTCGGTGATGCGGCCATTGGTGAGACCAACGCTCACTTGGCATTCGACTGGTGCACCATCGCGAAGCAGCCAGACGCTGGTCACCTTGCCGTGCTCGGCAGGTTTCTGAATCGTCGGGCTTTGGCTCCAGCGGCGACCACCACCGGGCGACAAAGCCTGCACGAGGGTGCGCTTGGGATCGGTTTTTTTGAGAAACTCCAACACCGATGCCGGATCGAATCGCAATGCGGCATTCGGCACATGAAGCACCTGCGCGGCACGTGCGACAGCAATGTCTGCCGTGGCAGTCATGCCCGGACGCAGGCTGAGGTCGGCATTGTCAACGCCGAGCTCGACATTGTAGGTCACGACATTGTTGGTGATGACCGAGCCATACGCCACACGCTGCACCGTCGCGTTGTAACTTCGTGTCGGCCAGGCATCGACCGTGAATGTTGCCGTCTGACCTGCCGCGACGCGCCCGATGTCGGCCTCGGCAACCGTGACGACGAGATCCATTTTCCGCAGGTCCTCGGCGATCACGAAAAGCACCGGTGCAGTGAACGACGCCGCCACTGTTTGGCCAACCTCCACCGTGCGCGAAAGCACAATGCCATCGACCGGCGAACGGATGATGCTCTTGGAAAGATCGCGTTCGATCGCGCGCAGGCTTGCCTGAGCTTCATTGACCGCCGCCTTGGCGCTCTCGAGTTCGGCCTTCGAGCGATCGACCGTAGCCTGCGCGGTGTCCATTTGTGCCTTCGATGGTGTTTTGCCTTCGCTGAGCTGCAAGAGGTCCTCGAAGCGTGCGAGTGATGCCGTGTTTTCGGTGAGCGTCGCCATGGCCAGCGTCACTCGCGCCTCGGCTGAGAGCAAGATCGCGCGGCTGCGCTCGGTCTGCTGAGTGAGCTTGGCCGTATCGAGCTGCGCGATGGGCTGATCTTTTTTCACCGTGTCGTTGATGTCGACGAGCACCTCGGACACCGTTCCCGAAAGCTCGCTGCCGATGGTGACTTGGTTCGTCGGCGTTAGGTTGCCGGTCGCTGTCACGATGAGATTGATGTCTCCGCGCACGATGTTTTCCGTTTTGAAAATCGGCTCGTTTTCGCGACCGTCCTTGCGGCCGAAATGCCAGTAAAGCAATGCGCCTGCAACCAACACCAACGCGGGCAGCAAGACCTTCCAAAGCGGGTGCATCGGTCGCGCGCTGCGGATAATCTCCGGTAGCTTTTTGGTTGATTCGTCTGCTTGCATCGGGATGGAAAAATAAAATGTGCCGGCGCTCATGACCACCCGCCGCCCAGCGCCTTATAAAGATCGATGTAGGCTCTGATGTGTTCGGCGCGTGACGCGAGGAGATTGTCTTCGATGCCGAGCAGCGTGCGCTGCGCGTCGAGCACGGTGATGAGGTCGGTGACACCGGCCTGATAGCGTTGCTGGGCGAGCGTCGCCGCATCGCGTGCGGATGCCACGGCTTTTTCGAGCGTAGCAAGCCTTTCACCCGAGCGACGGCAAGCGATGAGCGCGTCCTCGACTTCGGATAGCGCGGTCAACACCGATGCTCGGTAATCCTGCAACGAACGATCCAAGGCCGCGCCGCGCGCTTCGATGTCGGCGCGGATGCGGCCCGCGTCGAAGATCGGCCCCGTGACGCCCGCAATCAGATCGGCCGCAGTATTTTCGGGACGGAAAATTTTCTCCACCGCGAGCGAGTTGATGCCGAGCGAGCCGCTCAAATTGAGCGACGGATAACGCCGCGCTTTTGATGCATCGAGCTCGGCGACCGCTGCCGAAACTTTCCAGCCCGACTCGCGCACATCCGGCCGTTGGCGAATCGTGTCGGCCGGGATGCCGATGGCAAGGTCACGCGCCGGGATCGGAATGCGGCCGCGACGGTTAGCAAGCGCCGCATCGAAGGCGCCGGGCTCACGACCACACAGCAACGCGAGTTGATTGCGACCCTGCGCAATCGATTGTTCCAACGTCGGGATTGCGGCACGCGCTTGCTCGAGGCTCGCGCTTGCCTGGCTCGACTCGAGTGAATCCGCCTCGCCCACTTGTTGTCGCCATGAGGCAAGTCGCGCGGTTTCCTCGCGGCTCACCACAATGTCACGCAGTACAAAGAGCCGTTCCTCATCGATGCGCAGTCGCGTGTAAGCGATCGCAATTTCCGCCGCGAGCGACGCCTGCACCGAGCGGAGGTTTTCTTCCGTTGCCGCAAATATGGCGGCTGCGGATTTTGCCAACTTGCGGTTCTTGCCAAACCAATCGACCTCCCAAGAGGCCTCGAGCGCAGCTCTACCGGATGAGTTTGACAACCATTCGCCATTCGCGCGTTCGGCATCACCGATGCCGCGAAGCGATCCGCCCAGTGATGGCATGAGTTGCGCATTTGCTTCATCGCGCCGTGCCCGAGCCTCACGCACCCGCGCGGTGGCAGCAGCAATGCCGGGGTTTCCCGCGAGCCCGGCAGCGATCAGTTTCGACATCTGCGGGTCGTCGAATCGCGCCCACCAACGCGCCAGGTCCTTTTGCGGCGAAGCCACCGGAAATCCAGTGCTGTTGATCCATGCCTTCGGCGGCTCGGATCCCGCGCCAGGCGTGCTGTCGGCACATCCGACCACAACCCACGAAAAAAGAAACAATGCCACCCGCGCGACATTCGAGCAGAAAGTTCCGCGCTGCCACATGGCCGCGTGTCGGTTTAGAAAATGTGGACCCGATCGCAAAACAGCTTTTTTGTTAGAAATCGAGGTAAATCTCGGTGCGGCGGTTGACCTTGCGACCGTCGGGATTGTCGACGCCGCCCTCTGTCACATTCGGCCTGCGCGGTTGGCTTGAACCCTTAGCGACCGTCACGATCTGCGTTGTGGAAACACCGGCTTCGATGAGCAGATCGCGCACCACTGCGGCACGGCGTCCGGAGAGACTGTCGTTGTAGTCCCTTGTTCCGAGCGCGTCGGTGTGGCCGCTCAGCGTGATTTTTTTGTCGGGATCGGCGCGCAGGATTTTCGACACAATCTCCAACTGCCTCAGCGTGCGGGGATTCACCTCATCCTCATCAAAGCCAAAGTAAAGTGCCAGCGTGTCACCACCCGCGGGGTTCTTCACCAATGGCGAGTAATAGACATCGCCATCCGCAACGCGCCGCGCGTAATCCGCAAGCAGGCGGTCGAGGTTGATCTCACTCACAAGCCATTTGGCCGGGCTTCCAGAATTTTGGAGCGTGAGCGCAAAGCCCGCGTCCTGGGATCCGTCGGTCGCCTCGATGTTGGCGAGATAGCCCGCGATATCCGGTTTTTGCAGCATCGAGCGCAGCGGCTTCGATTTGCGCAGTTGATACATACCCTCTTCGAAAAGTATGCATAGCCCCACGATCTTTGCATCACTCACCGACTTCGTATCCACATGCGTGCGGGCGATTTCGAACCTCTGGTTCAACACCGACTGCAAAAACGCATCGGCCACCGCGAGCGAATCATCCTGCCCCGTTGTCACACCCTCTTGCGCTGGCAAAACAAATTTCTCCACCGACCAGAGTCCGGCATCATTGATCAAATCGAGCACCATGCGTCCGCCACCCTCAAGCGCGAGCACCCAGCGCGTGCGCTTGTTCAATTCTAATTCGCCCATCTCGCGGATGCCACCGCCTTGCGCGAGCCTTGGTTTTGAGGCGAGCAGACTGCGCAACGCTTCGCGGCTTGCATCATCAAGACGAGAATCGCCCAGAAGTTTTTCAAGCACCGAGACATCACCCGACTCCAACGCGGCGGCGATGCGCCTAACCAACTCCGCGGGATTCGCGTCGCTCGCGACGATGACCGCTTGGGTGGGCTTTGCATCGGCCGCGATTGGTTCGGCGCTCGGCGCAGGTTCGGCAGGTGTCGGCATGAGCGTCGGCGCTTGCGGCTTATCTTGCGATTTTTGCGGCACACCGGGGCGGATGAACCACAGCGCAAGTGCAGAGACGGCGAGCACGCCGGCGAGAACCAAAAACCAATGAGGAGCTTTCATGAGGGGAACAAGTGAGGGAGGGTACGGCGCCAAAAAAGGATCATTTGCCCGGCGGCACCGGTGCATCAGCGTCGCTCTCGGCAATTTTCGCCTGAAGTTTCACGATCGATCCGCTGCGCCACACTTCGATCGCGATCGTCCCGCCGACGCGCGAGCCTTGGATGAGACTGAACAACTGGTTCGACGATTGGATGGTTTTGCCATCGAGCGACACGATCACATCCCATTGCTGTAGGCCTGACATTTCCGCCGGCGAACCGGGAACGATCGCCGTCACCAAGGCACCACTCTCGCCGCCGTAATCGAGATGCGAGCGCAGCGTCAGATCGAGGTCTCGCATCTGCACGCCGAGAAATCCGCGGATCGGCCGACCGCGCTCAAGAATTTGCTCGATGGCATCGCGCACATCGTTCGAAGGGATCGAGAAGCCCACACCTTGGAAGCCGGGGTTCTGGCGGTCGGGTGAAAAGATCGCGGCATTGATTCCGATGATTTCGCCGCGCAGGTTCACCAGCGGTCCGCCGGAGTTGCCGGGGTTGATCGCTGCATCGGTTTGGAAAAGGTCGCGTTGATTGTCGGAGATCGAGCGCTCCTTGGCAGAGATGATTCCCTGCGTCACCGTTTCGCCAAGGCCGAACGGATTGCCGACGGCGAAGACCAACTGACCCACCTGCACCTGCGACGAATCGCCGAGCTTGAGCGGTTGAAAGGGGCCTTTGTCATCGATCTTCAGCACCGCGATGTCGAGCAGGCGATCCTCACCGATCAGGCGCGCGGTGTAAGACCTCCCACCATGCAGCAAGATGCGGAATTTCTGCTGACCCGCCACGACATGGTGATTCGTCACGACATGACCTTCCTTCGAAACGATCACGCCCGAGCCTTGACCCTGCGTCGGCATGCGCCGTTCAAAGACACGACCCCAGAAATCCGCGAGACGCTGAGTACTGTAACCCTGCGTGTCGATGCTCACCACCGATGGCACCACTGCGCGGGTGAGATTCGCGTATTCTTCGTTGAGTCTTGAGAGCAATTCGACATTGCCGACATTGAGCGGCGGCAGATCGGGCAGGGTGAACTTTTCCGCGCGCTGCTCCGATGGTTTTTGTGAAAGCCCCGGCAGCCATGCCGATGGGCTTTCGCCACTCGCGCATTTGCGCAAGGCGGACACCGCTCCGTAGGCGACGAAAAAAACGGCGATCAGGAAGATGGGCTTGCGAATCGAGGATAACATGACGCGTGTCGGACTGGCCGTAAAATGCCAGCATTTCCCCAATATCCAAGCCCCGAAAAAAGCAGGGCCGGGGTCAATGGTCGAGCTTGAGCTTTCGGAGCTTGGGCTCGATCACAAAGCGGCAATACGGGTTCTTGGACTTGTTCTGGAAATAATAGTCCTGATGGTACTCTGGCGCCGGATAAAACTCCGACGCGGCACTGATCTCGGTCACGATCGGGTCATCAAACTTCGGAGCCGCCGCCACTTTCGAGGCCTCGGCTGCCTTTTTCTGTGCGTCCGAATGGAAATAAATCACTGAGCGGTACTGGGTGCCGACGTCATTGCCCTGGCGGTTGAGCGTCGTGGGATCGTGCAATTTCCAGAACCAGTCGAGCAGCGCAGGGTAGCCGATTTTTTTCGGATCGAAAACCACCCGCACGACTTCGGCGTGCCCGCTGTCGCCACCGCACACATCGTCATAAGTTGGATTGGCCACATGCCCGCCCATGAAACCGGAGGTCACCGAAAAAACTCCGTCAAGCTGTCTCAGTGCCGCCTCGATGCACCAGTAACAACCAGCGCCCAGAGTTGCGATTTCGGCATTCTCGGGTACTTGCGGCAGCGCGGCGGGATGATCGTTCATCGGTTTCTTCTCGGGTTCGCAGGAGGCCAGCAGCGGCAACATGCCCAGTAGCGCCATCCAGCAGGATTTGATCGCGGGTAAGTTCACGAGGCCGACAACCTCGCACAGCCTGCGGATTTTACCACTCGATTCCGACCCCCTCTTCCGGGACCAGCACCTGCTCGCTGATCCCGAGGCGGTCGGCCTCCGCCAGCAGGCGCTCGACCGGCTCGCTGTGCGGCTCATTGCCGAGCGGAAAGGTCCCGTAGTGCATCGGGATGAGTAATTTCGCGTTGAGGTCGATGAAGGCGCGCGCGGCCTCCTCCGGATTCATGTGCACATCGCGCCCGCTGGGTGCCTCGTAGGCACCAATCGGCATCAACGCGATGTCGATGTTGTGCTTTACACCGATTTCTGCGAAGCCGCCAAAGTACGCGCTGTCGCCGCAGTGAAACACACTCTTGCCGCCAGCCCGCACGATGTAACCTCCGTAATCGCGATGCGTGTCGTGAATAAAACGCGCGCCCCAATGATGTGATGGCGTGTGGATGATCTCGAGTTGGTCGAACTTCAACTCATCCCAAACCCTCATCTCGTAGGTCGCGGGAAACCCGAGCTTTTTCACCAACGATCCGCTGCCTTGAGGCACCACGACCCCCTCGCGGGCCTGCAGAATCTTGAGGCTCGGCTTATGCAAGTGATCGAAGTGCGCGTGCGTCACCAACACGAGATCGACCTCCGGCACGCCATGCAGGTCGAGCCCGGGATGACGATGGCGTTTCACCGGCCCGTGCCACTTTGCCCAGTTCGGATCGACGATCACCGAGTGCCCGGCAAACTGCAGGAAAAACGACGCGTGCCCGATCCATGTGACGCGCACCTTGCCGTCCTCCGGCGGCGCCAGCACCGGCTCGAGCACATTGCCCGCACGCCGGCGAAACATGCCGGGCACGACGCGATGGCGTAAAAATTTCAAGTTGCGCACGGGCCACCCCTTTTGCGGCAGCAAACCGGAATAACGCGCACCCGGCGGCGCAAACGATGGATCAGGCTCGTTCTTCATTCGCCCAAGCCCTTCGCGTAAACCTCATCGCCGTTGAACACGATCACCATCGGCCGGCAACATACCTCGCAATCGTAATCCACCTCCGCAGGCTGCTCCTCCGGCGGCGGCACCGCCACCTCGAAAAACTCAAAGCATGTCGGACAGGTGACCTCTGCGAAGTCCATGCGGCAAGCATCGCACGAAAATCCCCGCGCGCCAATGCCCGATATGGCTGGCGAAGGATTGAATTTGAGGAATATGCGCTTGCCCGCCGGGTATTGATGCCCGGATGCTCCCCCATGATTTCGCACACGGAGGTCCTGCTTTCCGCCATGCCCGTGTACATCCTCATCCTGATGGGCGCGGTCTTTCGATGGACCGGGACAATTGCAAAAGAGCACATCGACGGCATCACGCGGCTGGTCTACTCGGTCCTCGTTCCCTGTTTCATCGTCGACAAAATCCTCGGCAGCGAATCGATCAAGGCAGGCTCGATCATTTTCAGCTCAATCGCTCTCGGCTTCGGCATGATCGCGGTGGGGATTTTCATCGGCTATCTCTTCGGTTGGCTTATCGGGCTTGAGAAAGGAGGGGGCAGGCGCACCTTTGCATTGGCCAGCGGCTGCCAAAACTTCGGCTTCAATGCCGCGCCAGTGGTCGAGATACTTTGGGGCGGCGGCGCACTTGCCATCCTTTTCGTTCACAACATCGGCGTCGAGATCGCAATCTGGTCGATCGGTGTGCTGATGATGAGCGAGCATGGCGGAATCCCGTGGCGCCGCATCATCAATGGCCCGCTCATCGCGGTGGCGATCGGTGTGTTGCTGGTCGCCACCAACCTCGACGCGCATTGCACCGGACCCGCCCGCAAGGCGCTTTCAATGGCCGGCGCGGGCGCATTTCCGATCGGCATCATGATCACCGGCTCGGCCATCATGGATCTGGCGCGAACGGAGAAACCGACATGGAAAATCGCTCTCGGCTCGGTGGTTGTTCGGCTCTTGCTGGTGCCTGCGGTGTTTTTGGTGTTGGCAAAATTCCTGCCGATCGCCGAAGGCCTGCGTCAGATCCTCGTCGTGCAAGCGGCCATGCCGGCGGCGATGGCTCCCATACTTCTTGCCAGGATGTACGGTGGCCGGCCTGCCATCGCGGTGCAGGCAGTGGTCTTCACGACCGCGGCAAGTCTCTTCACTCTGCCATGGGTCATCAGCCTCGGTTGCCGTTGGATTGGCTTGAAACCGCTGTTGCCATGAGCGGTCACTTGCCGCTTGAATGACTCCGATGAGAGCCATCGGCGCACGCAAATTTTTACCCACCTCGGACCCCGCATGCTTGGTGGAATTCGAGGCACAAGACCCCAGCCCCGGCCCGGGCGATTTGATCGTTCGCATTCACGCCTGCGCGGTGAATCCGGTGGACACCAAGGTCCGCAAATCACTTGGCGAAACGATTCAAGAACCACCGCGCATTCTCGGTTGGGACTCGGCGGGAACGGTGATCGAAATTGGCAACGATGTTCGCGATTTCAAGATCGGTGACGAGGTCTTTTACTCCGGCGACCTCACCCGCCCCGGTTGCAACGCCGAGTTGCAAGCGGTTGACGCCCGACTCGTCGCGCACAAACCGCGCAACTGGTCATTCGAAGAAGCCGCAGCACTACCGCTGGTCGGCATCACCGCATGGGAGTTGCTCTTCGAACGCATGGGCGTGAGCCCCGATGGCAAAGATCGCGGCAAGGCAATTCTCATTATCAATGGCGCGGGCGGAGTCGGCTCGGCGCTCATTCCGCTCGCTCGCGATGCCGGGCTCACCGTCATCGCCACTGCTTCGCGACCGGAAACAATCGCATGGTGCAAGCAACTCGGCGCGCACCATGTGATCAATCACCGCGAAGACCTCATCGCCCAATCCGAATCCTTGGGCCTCGCCTCGTATCCATTCATCGCCAACCTGCATCAGCCAGAAATCCATTGGTCGGCGACCTCACAACTCATCGCACCCTTCGGCACACTCGGGCTCATTGTCGAGCCGCGCGAAAAGCTCAACCTCGGCGACCCGCTCAAAGCGAAGTGCGTACGCATCGCATGGGAATTCATGGCCGCGCGCGCAAAATTCCAATCGCCCGACATGCACGAACAAGGCCGCATCCTCGCGAAAATTGCCGCACGCTGCGAGGCTGGGAAATTTCCAAAAATCCACACCCGCGTGTTTGATGCCCTCAGCGTCGAAAATCTTTGCACCGCACACATCGCGATGGAGCAAGGTGATGCCCACGGCAAGTGGGTCTTTAAGTGCATCTGATCGCCAATAAAAACCCACACACCCCATGACCGCACACACCGAAACATTTTCCGTTCACACCCACGGCAAGGGCACGAGCGAAATCACCAGTCAGATCGATGCCATCGTCTCACGCTCATCGATCCAAAACGGCACAGTCACGGTCTTCGTGCGCCACACCAGCGCGAGCCTCGTGATCATGGAAAATGCCGACCCTTCGGCGCGCCGCGACCTTGAGGTGTTTTTCGAAAAACTCGTGCCGGAAGACACGCCGTGGTTCATTCACACGCTCGAAGGACCCGACGACATGCCGAGCCACATCCGCATGGCACTCACCCGCACGAGTGAGGTCATTCCGATCATCGACGGCCGCATGACCCTTGGCACCTGGCAGGGCATCTTCCTCTTCGAACACCGCAGCCTACCGCACACGCGCCAAATCGCCGTCAGCGTGATTGGCGAGTGAAGGCAGGGAACTTTCATCCCTCCAGGCAGGGAACTTTCTCCGAAAGGTTCGGTCTTTGAGAAGCCAATGAATAAGCCATGAAATCCCCCACGTACTTCTTATTTCGTGTTGTTTCGTGACTTTCGTGGTTCCTTCTTCGGAATCTGGGTTAAATTTGACGCTCATTCCATCCCGCGGACCTTTCGGAGAAAGGTCCCTGCCAATTTTTCGCCGATCACCTCCGCCGCTTCGCGCACGCTGATGTCGCGACCTGCTTCGTATTCGAGGCAACTCATGACCACGCCATCAATGCCGCAGGGCGTGATCGCAAAAAACGGCGGCAGAGATTCGCGGGTGATGTTGATCGCAAATCCGTGCATGCTGATCCATTTGCGCACGCCGACACCGATCGATGCGAGCTTGCGATCGGCGACCCACACACCGGTGAGACCCTCGCGCCTTTGCGCGTCCACGCCAAAGGCCTGACAAGCAAGGATGAGCGCCTCCTCAAGCGAACGCAAATGTGCGTGAAGATCCCTGCCGCGCGGGTTGAGATCGAGCACCGGATAGCCCACCAGTTGACCCGGCCCGTGATAGGTCGCCTGACCTCCGCGATTGGTTTCATGCACCCGGCACGGAAGTTTTTCCGCATCGCGCAAAGAGCTGCGATCCTTCAAGCGGCCGATGGTGTAAACCGGTTCATGCTCGAGCAAAAAAACCGCATCGCCTGCCGCACCCGCTAGCAGCGCATTCACCCTCGCCTCTTGCAGACGCAAGCCATTCTCGTAGGAAACGGGATCGGGCAGATGGATGATTTCGAGCATCGATGGACTGGCGGCTGACGCGGATGATGGACTTCGCGATGACGCTTGGAAAGAACCACCACGTTCAGACGAGGCGACGGTCGAGGAGTTTCGCCTTGAGCGGGTCCGAGGCCTGCAAGTGGGCGATGCCGATCGCGAGCGCGTCGGCAGCGTCGGAGGGCGGCGTTTCGGCAAGCCCGAGCAAGGCACGCACCATGAAGGCGACCTGCGATTTGTCGGCATTCCCCTTCCCCACCACCGCGCTTTTTACCTTCTTGGGCGAGTATTCATAAACCGGCAATCCATGGTCGGCCGCCGCAATCAATGCCGCCGCGCGCGCCGCACCCATCGAGATCGCGGTCTGATGCGATTGCACATAAATGATGCCCTCGACCGCGACTTCATCGGGCTGGAATTTTGCAATGATGTTCGCGAGATGGCTGTGCACTGCCGCCAGTGCCGCCGATTGCGGTAAGGACTTGGGAATGGAAATCACATCATAGCCGAGCACCACCGGACTGCGGGCCTCGCCCTCAAGCACGGCATAACCGGTGTTGCGAACGGCTGGATC
>JBIKIR010000031.1:0-28228 GCA_044361475.1 Luteolibacter sp.
TTGCCGGCGGCGTCCTCGGCAGCAACATCGGCAGCGGCCGCGCCTCGAACACCGCTGGCGCCATCGGCGGTGCCATGGTCGGCAGCGCCATCGGCTCGCAGGCCCAACAGGCCATGACCTCACGCCGCGGCATCGAAATCTCCGTCCGCCTCGACCAAGGTGGCTCAGTCGCCATCGTCCAAGAGGTCAACCCACGCGAGCAATTCTCCGTCGGCGACCGCGTCCGCATCATCAGCTCCGGCGGACGCTCGCGCGTTTCCTACTGATCTCGCATCAGGACTCACAAAACTCCCCCAAGCCCCCACCGCTCCGGCGCTGGGGGCTTTTTTCTGAATAAATCTTCTTTCTTTTTGTCAGAAAATAATCTATTTTTTCTGACATAAGCCACCCACGATGAACAAACATGCTGACTCCATTGACGCCACCATCCTCGACCGCATCCGGTCGGGTACGAAGGATCATGTCTGGACACCGCAGGATTTCCTCGACCTGGGATCCCGTGCCGCCGTGGACAAAGCGCTCTCCCGCAACTACAAGCTTGGCTCCATCCGCCGCGCGGGCCGCGGTCTCTACCACCTGCCGCGAAACCACCCCACACTTGGCCCGCTGGGTCCGAGCTACGACGCCATGCAGGATCTCGTCAAACGCAAGGCTGGCGGAGACGTCTTTCCCACCGGAGCCCATGCAGCCAACGTCCTTGGCCTGAGCGACCAAGTGCCGATGAAAAGCTGGCACCTCACTACCGGCCCCAGCCGCCGCATCCGAAGCGGCAAATCCCAGATCGTGCTCCGCCACATTTCCCCACGCTTCGTTTCCACACAGAACCCGAAAAGCGCCCAGGTCATCCTCGCCCTGCGTTGGCTCGGAAAGCGTGCCGTGGACGACGATGTCATTTCCAAGCTCCGCCGAAACCTCTCTTCGTCCGATCGCTCCGATCTACTCGCTGATGCAGCCTGTGCCCCCGCATGGATCGCCGACATCTTCCACCACCTCGCCAAGGACCCGACTGCTGCCTGATCATGGATACCTTTCTGAAACTCACGCCAGCCGATCAGCTTGACGCCTATCTCGAGGTAAATCGGGCGATGGGTCTTGATGCCGCCAGCGTCGAAAAGGACTTCTGGGTATGTTGGACCTTGCGCGAACTTTTCACAGCCCCGGGCATCGGCGATCACCTTACCTTCAAGGGCGGCACCTCACTAACCAAGGCATGGAAGCTCATCCAACGATTCTCCGAAGACATTGATCTCATCGTGGACAAGGAAATCCTTGGCTTCGGTGGTGACGCCGCACCCGACAAGGCCCCATCCAACAAACAACGCAAAGCCCGTCTCGAAGGCCTCATGGATGCCTGCCGTGTATGGGTTCAGGAAACCCTCCAGCCCGCACTGGCTTCACGCGTCCAATCGGCACTCGGCGAAAATGGATGGAAACTCGAAGTCGATCCCGACATGCCCGACGGCCAATGCCTGCTCTTCCATTATCCCACGGTCTTTCCACCCAGCGCGTCCGCCTATATCCGACCCGTCGTCAAAATCGAACTCGGCGCGCGCTCAGACGATTGGCCCCATGTAAACAAGTCCATCCAACCGTATGTGACCGAGCACTTCTCCACACTCGACCCCGAACCTTCCTGCGTCGTTCGGGTGCTCGCTGCCGAACGCACATTCTGGGAAAAAGCCTGCCTGCTTCACGAGGAAACCTTTCGTCCGACGAACAAGCCGAGAAAACACCGCATGGCCCGCCATTACTACGATCTCTGGTGTCTCCTCCGCGCCGGCATCGGTGACAAGGCTTTGGAGGAAACCGCTCTCTTCCAACGGGTCGCCGAACACCGCGAACTGTTCTTCCGCTTTTCTTGGGTGGACTACACCACGCACAAACCCGGCAGTTTCCGTCTCGCACCGCCCCCGGAACACCTCGCCGACTGGAAGTCTGACTACTCCGCCATGCTCGGCCCCATGTTCTTTGGCGACACCCCCAGCTTCGATGAAATCATCACCCTCGCCACCGAATTCGAAACCGCATTCAACGCTGGCGACTCTGCCAAACACATTCCCGAATCTTCAATAAGGTGAGTGAGATGAAATCATTGAAGCAGTCCCGCAAACCGGAGTCAGTAGTTTGATAAAGCTTGGAGCGGGACGATCCAAAGACGACTGAATTATACCGCGCACGCCACATGGACCCAAATGCGATCAGCATGCGTGATCAGCATACTGGAATGGAAAGGCGTGCGGAGCCTGATTTTGTGAGGGCAGGCTTTCAAGGAAGGCGGGGGCCGGAGGCAATCGCGGAGAACAGGAGCTTTTTCGTCCCCGCTTCTTTCCACTTGGCCCGCGCGCAGTTTGCGCTTACTTGATGCGGACTTGAGCGCGCCATTTTCCCTCCTTGCGACCGACCCGGCCAGCTCCGCGCGACGCGGAACCCTGAGCCTGCCGCACGGCACAGTCGAAACTCCGATCTTCATGCCGGTCGGCACCCAAGGGTCGGTCAAAACCCTCCACCCGCTCGAGCTCGAGCAACTCGGCGCGCAAATCATCCTCGGCAACACTTACCACCTCTGGCTGCGCCCCGGCCACGAGCTGATCCGCGAAATGGGCGGACTTCACGGCTTCACCACCTGGCAAAAACCATTCCTCACCGACTCGGGCGGATTCCAAGTTTGGTCCTTGGCCAAGCTCCGCAAGATCACCGAAGAGGGTGTGCGTTTTCAAAACCACCTCGATGGTTCCAAGATGATGCTCACCCCGGAGCTGAGCATGGAAATCCAAGCCGCGCTCGGATCCGACATCGCGATGCTCTTCGACGAGTGCCCGCCCTACCCCTGCGACGAGGCCTACGCCGCCCGCTCGCTCGCCCTCACCACCCGCTGGGCACGCCGCTGCAAGGATTGGGTCACCACCCACCAACCGATGTCGGGAAATGGCCGCCAACTCCACTTCGGCATCGTCCAGGGGTCAGTCTACACCGATCTCCGCGAGCAATCTGCCCGCGAGTTGGTGGCGATGGAATTCGATGGCTACGCGGTCGGCGGCGTTTCGGTCGGCGAGCCCGAGCATGAAATGTTTCGTGCGATCGAAAATGCCGTGCCCTTCCTGCCGCACGACAAACCCCGCTACGCGATGGGCCTCGGCACCCCCCCACAGATTTTGGAAATGATCGCGCGCGGCGTCGACATGTTCGACTGCGTCATGCCCACCCGCATGGCCCGCCACGGGGTGGCCTTCACACTCGACGGCCCTCTCCACATCAAAAACCTCATCCACGCCAAGGACCCCCGCCCGCTCTGCGAATCCGCCCACCCGCATGTCGCCGGATTCTCCAGATCCTACATTCGCCACCTGTTCCGCGCAGGGGAAATGCTCGCTTTGCGGTTGCTTTCCTTCCACAATCTGCATTTCTACATGGGTCTCGTCGCCGGCGCGAGAGACGCCATCTCTAACGGAAAATTCAACGACTACAAAGACTCCTTCATCAAACGATACTACCACAACCCCATTCCATCATGATCACCAACACATTTCTCACCACCCTCCTCGCCCAAGCCGCACCCGCACCCCAAGGCGGCATCCTCGGCAATCCGCTCATCATGATGGGACTCATGATCGTGATGTTCTACTTCCTCCTCATCCGCCCACAACAGCGCCAGCGCAAGGAACAGGCAGCCCGCATCGCCGCCCTGCAATCCGGTGACAAGGTAATCACTACCGCCGGCATCCACGGCATCGTTCACAATGTGCGCGAACACACCGTGGTCGTGAAAGTGGCCGAAGGCACGATGATCGAATTCGACAAGGCCGCCATTGGCAACGTCACCAAAAAAGATTCCGCGGCATAAGACCTCAGCGTCCCGCACTCTTCCACATCTCTCAATTCGTTCACCGCTTTTCGCCATGCTCGCCACCACCTCATTCTACGAAGATCCGCTCACCATATTCGTGACCGGCATGATCCTTGTGATCCTTTTCTTCTGGTACTTCGCCACCGACATCGAGCGGCGCAAACGCAATGTCGGCACAGTCCTGCTCATCGGCATGACCGCCCTCTGCGTGCTGGCAGCGACACCGGTGAAGGAACGCCTCAAGGGCGGCATCGACATCGTCGGCGGATCCTCATTCACCCTCCGCGTGCAAGCCCGCGAATCGGATAGCGGCGAGAAAATGGAGGTCACCCCCCAGCAGGTCGACCAGGCCATCCTCGTGATCGAAAAACGCCTCAACAGCATGGGCACCTCCGAGCCGCTCATCGCCCGCCAAGGCACCGACGGCATCCTCGTGCAAATGCCAGGAGTCGAACCCGAAACCTCGGCCAAAATCCGCAACACCCTCGAAAAAGTCGCAAAACTCGAACTCCGCGAGGTCAGCCGCCGCAACGACGAAGCTGGCGACGATGGCAAGCCGCTCGCCGAACGTGTGCAGAGCGGCGAGGAAATCATCCCCGGCTACAAGGCTTACACGCTCAAAGGCAAGGACGAGGACGGCAACGAGTACACCCGACCGATCCTCCTCAACCGCCGCATGGCACTTGGCGGGTCCGACATCGCCGACGCCGTGCCATCCCCGCAACAGGCCGACGCGGTATCCATCACACTCAATGCCGAGGGCACCGACAAAATGATCGCCCTCACCAAAAACATGCGCTCCGGCGTCGATCGCATCGCCATCGTGCTCGACGGCGAAGTGATCAGCGCCCCAGTCGTCAACCAAACCCCACTCGGCAAGCAATTCATCGTCGAAGGCCTGCGCGAGCCGGGCGAAGTGCAACACCTCGCCAGCGCGCTCATGAACCCGCTCGAAAATCCACTGGTCGTCGAGATGGAAGACACCGTTTCGCCCACCCTCGGCGCGGCAGTCGTCAAGCAAGGCATCTGGGCCGGCATCGTCGGCCTAACCATCACCGCCCTCTTCGTCCTCTTCTACTACCGCATCGCCGGCATCATCGCGCTCTTCGGTCTCGCCATCAACGGCGTGATTCTTTTCGGCGTGATGGCCATGTTTGGCTTCACCTTCTCGCTGCCCGGCATCGCGGGCATGATCCTCACCATCGGTATGGCGGTCGATGCCAATGTGCTCATCTACGAGCGCCTGCGCGAGGAAATCGAAGCCGGCAAGTCGCTCAAAACTGCGATCTCCGCCTCCTACGACAAGGCCTTCACCGCGATCTTCGACTCGAACTTCACCTCGCTCATCACCGCCATCCTGCTCTTCATCTTCGGCAGCAGCGCGATCAAGGGATTCGCGATCACCCTCAGCATTGGCATCGTGGCTTCGATGTTCTCCGCAATCCTCGTGACCCGCGTGCTCTTCCGCTGGGGCACCGACCTCAACGCGCTCAAAAAAGTTTCATTCCTCAACCTCATCAAGGGGACGAAATTTGATTTCCTCAGCAAGTCCCGCGCCTGCGCCATGCTATCCTTGGTTCTCATCGTGCTCTCCCTGGTCGCCTTCGGCCTGCGCAAGGAACGCGCCTTCGGCGTCGACTTCACCGGCGGCACACTCATCAAATTCCAACTCGGCAAGGATGTGAAAATCCCCACCGCCGATGTCGAAAAAGCCCTCTCCACCCTCCAACTCACCAAGGCGGCCTACCCGCAAGAGCAAGGCAACCCCGCCACCGGCACCCTCCTCACCGTCCGCTGCGACACCAAGGATGCCGACACCATCATCGCCAAACTCCGCGAAAGCATCCCCGCCCTCGGCGCGAAAAAATCCGGAACCAACTCCGAAACCCCAGCCGATCACGACTATGTCATCGATAGCAGCAAGGTCGAAGTCTCCGCACTCATCGGCGGCACCTTCCTCAAGGACTCGCTCATCGCTCTCGTCCTCGGCCTCATCGGCATCCTGCTCTATATCACCTTCCGCTTCGAATTCTCCTTCGCACTCGGTGGCTTCGTCGCGATCCTGCACGATGTGATCATCGCAGTTGGCCTGGTCGTTCTGCTCGGCGGCGAACTCTCGCTGATCCATGTCGGTGCGATCCTCACCATCGCCGGCTACTCGATCAACGACACCATCGTCGTCTTCGACCGCATTCGCGAAAACCTACTCATACGCAGCGGCTCGATCAAATCGATCATGAACGAAGCGATCAACGCAACGCTTTCGAGAACACTGCTCACCTCGGCGACCACCATCGTCACCGTAGCCATCCTTTCGCTCTTCGGCGGTTCCTCGCTGCGCGACTTCTCGGTCATGATCCTCATCGGCCTCGTCGTTGGCACCTACTCGTCGGTCTTCGTCGCCTCGCCGATCGTGCTCTGGTGGAGCAACCGCAAAGGTGGTGACCTTCGCACGGATGTGCTTGCCACCGAGCAAGCCGCCGAAGCCGCCGCTGCCGCACCTTGAGCCAATATCGAAAAAAACATCAGGGTTGCGGATTGAACCGCGGATTCTAGGATCAGGCATCAGACAGCTCGCCATGCACATCAGCGACATCCTCAGCAATTCCAAGCCCTCGCTCTCGTTCGAGTTCTTCCCGCCTCGAAGCGAAAACGCATGGGAGGATCTGTACGAAACCATCCGCAACCTGGAATCGCTGCATCCGTCCTTTGTCTCGGTTACGTACGGCGCGGGTGGCACCACCCGCGAGCTCACGCACGACTTGGTCCTGCGCATCCGCCAGACAACCTCGATCCCGCCCGTCCCGCACCTCACCTGCGTCGGCCACACCAAGGAGGAAATTCACACCATTCTCCAACGCTACGCCGCAGCCGGCGTCTCGAATGTCCTCGCGCTGCGAGGCGACCCACCGAAGGATCAGCCGGATTACGATTGGTCGACCGGCGATTTCCGCCACGCTGCTGATCTGGTCGCCTTCATCCGCGAGTTCAATCGCTGCGGCGCGCACCCCGATCCCCGCGGCTTCGGCATCGGCGTGGCCGGCTTCCCCGAAGGCCACCCCGCCACTCCAAACCGCATGCTCGAGCTCGAGCACCTCAAGGCCAAGGTCGACGCCGGCGCGGATTACATCTGCACGCAGTTGTTCTTCGACAACCACGATTTCCTCGACTTCCGCGACCGCTGCCGGCTTGCGGACATTGATATCCCAATCATCGCCGGCATCATGCCTGTCAACTCGCTGCAAGGCATGAAACGCATGGCCGAACTGGCCGCCGGCGCACGCTACCCGGCCAAGCTCATCCGCACACTCAACCGCGCCAACTCAAGCCCCGAAGGCGTCGAAAGGGCTGGCATCCATTACGCCGCCGAACAATGCACCAACCTTCTCAACGAAGGCGTCGACGGCATTCACTTCTACACGCTCAACAAGAGCCACGCGACACGCGAGATCTTTAACTGCCTAGGGTTGGCACCCGCCGTTTAGAGCGGTTTGGTAAAAGGTGAAGCCAGTGGAGCGAGAAGATTTTGGCGAAGGCGAGGCGTAGCCATCGACGAAATACCTCACGCCCGTTTCATCATCCTTCACAACCGTAAATTACCACATACTTCACCTCATCAAGCAGCTGCAGATTTGAGCAAAATGCTCTACAAAATACTCTAAATCGCCTCACTTGTTGCGCCATTCGTATATGTCCTCAGCCTGCTTGAGCGTGACTTCGTGAAGGTTGCCCTGCACCGGCACCATGATCGGCACACGTCCGATCGAAGCATCAAGCGGATACTCCAACTGCAGCCGGGGTGCACGCTCAAACGCGTCGGCAGGAATCGTGATTCTGAATGATCCCTCATAACGCAACATACGCGACATCCGTTCGGATGCCTGCTGTTGCAGTCTCCTCAATTCGTAGTTTGAACTCAATCGATCAAAAATCGAGAGACCCTCATCACGCGAACTGTCCATTTCGGACACCAAAGCAGCCTGTTTGAGGGTGATGTCGGCCCCTGCATTCTGCGCACTAGCCTCGGATTGGAAAGCATCGTCAGCACTGTCCGATAGTGCAGAGCCGAAAAATTCATCCCCCTTGGCAATAGCATCGTCGATTTCTTTTTGCGTCGGCAAGCGCACCTTCAATGCCCCCTCAAGCGTAAACAGATCCTCGGCCTTGAGATTCACCTCGCTCAATTCAATACCTCCGCCGAGAACGCGCAACTGGCAGGAGCCTTCACGAAAATCGACCCGGTGGTAGTTTCTCGAATAATCAACCACCGAAAGCGCCTTCAGAAGGTGAACTCTTTCACGCAATGAAATCAAATCCGTGCCATCCATGAGCACCTGCCCTTCGAAACCGATTCCGGCCGAACTGTTGGTCGATCCAAAAACCCTGAAATCTCCAGATATCGTTCCGTCGAGATAATTTCGGACCGACACCGGCACGAGGTTTTCAATGGGCAGGCTACGGATTTTGGCAACACCGTCGACTTTGGGAGACTCACCCGTCTTGATCCGCAACCCAGCCAGATCAATGGTCCCAGCACCCTGCTTGAGATCCGCCTTTTCAAAAATGATCTCCTCAGGAGTGCACAACACCACCATTTCAATCACCTCAACACGATTGAGCCAGTTCTGACTCAAAAATCCACCTTTCAAAATCATACGCCACGAATTGTTCACGCGTTGCATCTTGATGGTCGTCGCTTCAATCGAACCCTGTGTGCGCTCCGAATAACCCCAACGGATGTTGGCCTCGGAAATGTCAAATGAGCGGATTTCGACCTTCTCCGGATCGGAGAAAAACACCTTCGACATCAAGGCAGCCGACTCCGCATCATCGGCTCCGGCCCTCAGATCGACATCAAGCTTGGCAATCGCAATAATACCGGGACGCCAAACCCCCACCAGACCGTCGAGCAAGCCCATCTTGCAACGGATATTCCGGGCCTCGAGCGCCGAAAAAAATGTCCGGTTGTCACCCTCGGCCGCAAATCGGCTCAATTCCATCTGCCCCTGAAGCCTCTGCAATCCGCGTATCTCGACCTCCGTGGCCGAAAACCCCTCGGTGAGACTTTCCTTAAATCCCGTAAGGAATGAGGCAGACCGAGTCCTGCCCTCCAAGTAAATCCAACCAAAAATTACAGCAATGAGCAGAAAAATCGAAAACTTGAACCCGAGGTTTACCAAAAGGAACATCAGTTTGCCCCGCATCCCCTTGCCAGACATCGAATACCGAACTTGAAACCAAAAGCCCTGGCTCGATACCCACTGGCTCAAACGCTCGTCGAAAGTCTCATTATCATTTTCATTCATGCCAAATTTATCCGCCGCCAATTAAGACACTCTCCCGCGATGATGCGAGGGGAAAATTGCCTCGCATGAAGACCGGAAACCGATTACCACCCTCTGCGTGGAAACCACTGACTACAAAGTCCGCCTCGAAATCTTCGAGGGCCCCCTCGATCTGCTCCTCTACCTTATCAAAAAAGACGAACTCGACATTCAGTCGATCTCCATCGAGCGCATCACCCGACAATACCTCGACTACATCAACACATTCAAGTTGCTCAATATCGACTTGGCCTCGGAGTTTATCGTCATGGCAGCCAACCTGATGTACCTCAAAAGCCGCACCCTGTTGCCACGCATCGACCAACCGCCCGAAGAGGATGTGGAGGAGGACGACCCACGCTGGGAGCTGATTCGTCAGCTTATCGAATACAAAAAATTCAAGGATGCCGCGGGTTTCCTGTCACTTCGCGAAATCGAACAGGAGGGACGATTTGCCCATCAGCCCGAGCCGGGCGAAAAAAACGACGAGGAACCAACCACACTCGCCGAGGTGTCAATCTTCGACCTCATCCGCGCTTTCCAAAATGTGCTCAAGCGCTTCGAGGAATCCCACGATTTCGGCGACATCATCGACGACCGCTACACCGTATCCGACAAAATTGACCTGCTAATGAACAGCTTGGCCCCCGGCCAGTCACGCCGCTTTGAAGAACTCTTCAAAACCGCCACCACCAAGGCCGAAGTCATCGTCACATTCCTCGCCTTACTGGAACTCATGAAACTCAACCAATTCGTGGTGCGACAGAGCGAACTGCTCGGCGATATCGTCATCGAGCGACGCGATGCCGCAAATGCCGCAACTCTTGCCGATTCACTCGGCGGTTCCGCCGAAGGGGAAGATGACTGATCGGATCAACCAACTCGGAAAACAATCCGCGCCTTGGTAAGATCGTATGGCGACATCTCCATCTTCACTTTGTCGCCTACGACAAGCCGGATGAAACGCTTGCGCATTTTTCCTGAAATATGAGCAAGCACCTCGTGACCACTTTCGAGCTTCACGCGAAACATCGTGCCGGCCAAAACCGATGAAATCTCACCGTCGACCTCCACGGCCTTATCTTCCTCGTCGGGTTTGACGGCGCGTTTGGTAGGACTGAAACCACTGCGGCCGCGACCGGAAGGGCGGCGTCCTTTGTTCTGCTTGCGTGGGGGCATGATGATAATTGATAGTTGCCAGCGGTAAAATGTGACCGCCAACAAACTTGGCTTAACGCGAAGACCAACGGCCATCAACCCAAAAAAATCAACAACTCCTCCAACGCGGTCATTTTGTGCATACGCGCTTGCATTCGTACGCGACAATCTGCATTTTTCGCACCCCTGCCCACGGCATGGAAAACCTTTTTCCCGCTCCAACCTTATGCCAGAGATCAATGAAAAGGAACTTACCGCCACGGCCAAACCGCTTTGGCTAAAGGCGCTGACGGCAGTTCAGATATCGAATCATTCCTACGCCATCAGCCTGCTCCAGGGCATCCTTGGTGAAAACCCGGGATTTCTCGAGGCCCGCAAGCTGCTGCGCAAATGCGAACTGCAACTCTCAGGCGGAGCCAAAAAAAAATCAGGCCTGTTCGGCCTCCAAACCGGCGGCATGGGTTTGATGAAAATCCAAGGCTTGGCGAAAAAGGATCCGCTTGGCGCACTGCCCCTCATCGAGAAAGAACTCGAGAAAGATCCACTCAATGAGTCCGCCAACGACCTGCTATTCGACGTCTGCCTCAAACTCGAACTCCCCGACAGCGCCGCCTTTGCCCTCGAAACCGTCCGTAGCGGAGCGCCCGAAAACGCCAAGCTCATGAAGAAGCTCGCAGGCTTCTACACCTCGCGCGAGATGCACGACCTCGCAGGCGCAGTCTACAACGACATCATCAAACATCACCCCACCGACGGCGAGGCCATCAAGGGTGCCAAGGACTCCTCCGCCCGCGCCTCCATGCAAAAACAACGCTGGGACGAAAATGCCAGCATGCGCGACTTGATGCGCGACAGCTCCCAGTTCGAGGAACTCGAAAAGGCCTCACGCACAGGCCTCACCCGCGGACAGCTCGAGGATCGCCGCGACAAAACGATCGAGAAATACAATGCCAACCCAAACCACCTCGCAACCGTCAAGGATCTTGCCGGTCTCTACGAGCAACTCGAGGACTGGCACAATGCGCATGCTTTCTACCAGTGGGCGTTTTCGCTAAGCAACGGCGATGTCGCGCTTGAGACCAAGGCCTCCATGATGAAAGACAAGGCCATCGAGGCCGACCTGCAGGCACTTGAGAACGCAGTCGCCGCCGACCCAGAAAACATGGAGCTACGTGCCGCGCTCGACGAAAAACGCAACGACCGTCTCAAGGAGCAAGTCCAAGAAGCCCAGCGTCGCGTCGACCAGAACCCCACCGACCCTCAACTGCGCTACGAACTCGGAAACGCACTCTACCAAGCTGGCGACCTCAGCTCAGCGATCCCCCACCTCCAACAGGCCACCCGCAACCCGCACATCCGCACCAAAGTCCTGCTCCTTCTCGGCCGCACCTTCAAGGGCAAGGCGATGTTCGACCTCTCAATCAAACAACTTTCCGATGCACTAGCCGACCTCCACGCAATGGATGGAACTAAGAAGGAAGTCCTTTACGAAAAAGGACTCATTCATGAAGAAATGGGCGACCGGCCATCTGCCTTGGACTGCTTCAAGCAAATTTACGAAGTCGATTACGGCTACCGCGATGTCGCGAAACGCGTCGAATCATCCTACTCATGATGCACGGCTGGATCTTCAGCGTGGTAACAAGGTGATGCGGTAGCGATTGTACCGATCACTCGGTTTGAACAGCCAACCCGGCCGCTGATCCAGGACCTCATACCCGGTGAGCATGAACTCCGGTAGGAACTGGTTGCTGTTCGGATCATATACCTCGCGCCCCGTGTAGTTGCCGCGGATCCGATACTCAACGTTGTTGTCCTGCGCATAGCGCTTGCCAGGAGGACCATCCTCGTGAAAACGGTCAGGCACCCGCTTCTTGTCCTCGCGCATCATCACCAGCTTGGCACGACTCCAATCCTGCCTAGGCTCGCGCAGATAACCCCAAAAACGGGTTTTCTCGACAAAATATCGCCGACCATAATAAAAATTGCCGCTAGGTTCGGCTGCAATTTTCGCAGCCCTTTCCTCAATCGAAGGCCCCCCCATATTACCGAACCCGCCCGATGAAACGCCGCATTGCGTCAAACTCAACACCATCGCAACCAAGCCCGCCAAACTCATCCATCTCTTCTCCATGCGGACGATTTTGGAAAAATTCATCCGCATGGCAAGTGCCGAGAAACCAAACAATCTCACTTGAGTGGACCGGGTGATCCATCAAATGCAGCGCCGGTCAACAACCAGTCCTCAGCCAAAACCCTCCTAATCTCGAACTGCCTTTTGCCCGCCCCTTCGGGCCTAGAAATCTCAAGTATCGCACGGAAAGAAGTCGCGTTGGTCATTCCCTTCATCCGCATCCTTGCCGCGATTTTCTCGATGGCGTCCGCCTGCGGGGAACCCTTGCGGCAATAACCAAAAAGAATCACGTCGGAATCTATGCGCGCCATTGAAAAACATAACCATTCGACATCATCAATAAACGGGCCGTTGTAATAGTTGTCGTTGTTAAGCCATACCCTTACCAGCCCTGCGGTTGCCTCGCCGGAAACAAACGTCTCCCATGTCGGCTCACATTTGCTGACAAATGATTCGAAATCTAGCCGCCAAGTTCCTTGCTGATCCGGAGTCAACATGGCAATCATTGATTTGGTTTCCCCATCTTTTACGCGCTTGACCACTACCGACTCCACAAGAGCGTTGTTGGAGTCGATACTACCAAGCCAGGAGTCAATGTACGCTGGCCCGTACATATCCTCCTCTCGTCGGAGAAACTCGAGCACTTCTGAGCTAGCAACCCCGTTCAAACGGAAATCCGCCAACACCGCAGCCTCGT
This sequence comes from Luteolibacter sp., assembly GCA_044361475.1. Lineage (GTDB taxonomy): Bacteria > Verrucomicrobiota > Verrucomicrobiia > Verrucomicrobiales > Akkermansiaceae > Luteolibacter. Next base: position 13,158 of record JBIKIR010000031.1, read on the forward strand.
CTTTTGAACTAAGTGCCCGCGTCACGATCGCACGTGCCTGCTCATCGGTCGGAGGCTCAAATCGTGACTTGACCTTTTCGACCACTCGGGACTTCGACCCCTTCTCAAACTCAGAAATGATATTCTGTTGCCGCCTTTGGTGCAACCAGATTGTAAATGTCACAACAATGGCTAAAATCGTTATCGAAAAGATCAATATGGACCCGCCACGCACGCTCCTTGGACCACTCCCTCGCTGACGCCGCCTTCGCGAACCGATCTTGCCACCGCGCCCCACCCTCTCGATCCGCCCAAGATTTGGCGGATCGCCGATACCCCTCAGGGGCGCCTGGCGCTTCATCGAGGCTCTATTTCGCATGCGATCCATGTAGCGACTCTTTGGTATCACTATGCCATAGATCGGGCAAGCCGTGAGATTTGAAATTTCGCCGATTCCCACTTGGCAGAACATGCGAACACAGGAATCTTACTTCGTGGCCCGCATCCTCATCACACTCGGTGACCCCGCCGGCATCGGCCCGGAAATTGTCGATCAGGCCCTTGCCTCTGCGGAAATCCCGCACAACCACGAATTTGAAATCATCGGCAACCGCAGCGCCGGCGTCCCGGGTAAGCCAGATCAACGATCCGCTGCCGCCGCACTCGAAGCATTGGAACTGGCCGCACACGAACTCAAAAATGGCAAGGCCGCCGCCGTGGTCACCGCGCCGGTCTGCAAGCACCAGCTCATGGCCGCAGGGTTTCGCTTCCCCGGCCAAACGGAGTTTTTTGCCGATGCCTTCGGGGTCACGCGCTTCGGTATGCTGCTCACCGGCAAGCACCTGACTGTCGGCCTCGCAACCATTCACGAACCGCTCTCGCGCGTCACTCAGCTGCTCAGCGTCGAATCAATCGTCAACATCGGCACACTCACCGCCGGGTTCCTCCATCAACGCGGCATCGCCCGCCCGCGCATCGCCGTAGCCGGGCTCAACCCCCACGCCGGTGAAAACGGCGAGTTTGGCGACGAAGAAGAACGGATCATTCAACCCGCGATCGAAGCACTCAATGCCCTCGGCATCGCCCATTTCAAAGGCCCCGGCGTACCCGACGCGATCTTTCGCGATGCGGCACGCGGCGGCCATGATGCGGTGCTCGCGATGTACCACGACCAAGGCCTTATCCCGCTCAAGCTTCTCGACTTCGATAACGCGGTGAATGTCACACTCGGTCTGCCGATCATCCGCACCAGCCCAGACCACGGCACCGCCTTCGACATCGCCGGCAAGGGCATCGCCGATCCCTCATCAATGATCTCTGCGATCAAGCTAGCCTGCGAGCTGGCAGATTGAGCGTAGACTTCAAAGGCCGAGGAAATTTCCAATCAGGCGCAAGCCCGCATCCTGACTTTTTTCCGGATGAAACTGGCATGCCAATACGGCGCCCGACTCGATCGATGATGCAAAATTTTCCGCCGCGTAATCAGTGCGCGAGGCAACAATCGACTCGTCCTCCGGCACCGGGAAATACGAATGTACGAAATAAAAATACGGAGCCTCGCCCAAGCCCGCCCAATTTTTGAGATTTGGTTTTGCAGGCCTCGCAGCATTCCAACCCATGTGCGGGATCTTCACCCCCGGCAAATCGCCGAAGCGTTTCACCTTACCACGAAACAACCCAAGTCCCGCCACGCCGGGGCTCTCATCGCTGGAATCAAAAAGAATTTGATATCCAAGGCAAATGCCCAGGTAGGGACGCCCGGCGAATACCCAGCTGCGAATCAGATCCGCAAGACCGCGTTGCTCCAACTGCGCCATGCAATCGCCAAAAGACCCGACGCCCGGCAGCAGCAAGTGCGTCGCATCGCCAAGCTCAGCGGCATCGGCCACCACCGCCGGCTCCTGCCCCAAGGCACGCAAGGCATTGGCCACACTGCGCAAGTTTCCCGCGCCATAATCAATCAGGGCAACCTTCACAGCGCAGCCTTGGTGCTAGGGATACCCTTGACCCTTGGGTCGATCTCACAGGCATCGCGCAACGCGCGCGCCAGACCCTTGAAAATCGCCTCCGCGATGTGGTGACCATCCCGACCGTACAGCAACTCGACATGGATGTTTGCCCGGAGATTGGACGCCATCGCGCGGCAGAATTCCTCGACCAGCGTGAAGGGCATGTTCGGCGCGGATGGCGTTCCGGCCGGCGCGCGGAATTCGAGATGCGGACGGTTGCTGAGATCGACCACCACCCGCGCCAGAGTTTCGTCCATCGGCAGATACGCGCATCCGTAACGGCGGATGCCTTCCTTGCCACCAAGTGCCTCGCGCAGGCAATCGCCCAGAACGATACCGGTGTCCTCGACGGTATGATGAATGTCGACCTCGATGTCACCGACCGTTCTGATGTTGAGATCAAATAGCCCGTGCTTCGAAAAAAGCGTGAGCATGTGATCGAAAAACGGCACGCCCGTATCGATCGTTGATTCGCCCGAACCATCAATCAGGATCGAGAGATCAATCTGCGTCTCGGTGGTCTTGCGGCTGCGCTTGGCACTTCGGGGTGAGGACATGGCAAAGGGTGGTTTGATTGTGATTGAAATCGCCCTACTCGGGCTTCTCAGTTTCAGGTTTAGCATCGGCCTCCGCTTGAAGCATGGCGATGTAGCGCTCAGGCAGCTTCGCCTCCTTGGCTACCTGGATGGCAGCGGTAACCAACGGGCTGTTTCTATCCGCAGAACGCACCGACCGCAAGGCATCACGAAAAATCCTTCCACCCTCAGCCGCATTTTTTGACCCACCGGCGGCAAACCTCCCCTCTTGCTTCCTCGCAAAAGCAAGCCCCTGCTCAATCGAGACTTTCGAATAAGGGTCCACGGTTAGCCAGCCGGCCTTCGCATCCGCCTCCGCCTTGCTGAGCGTTGCCATCTGAGCCGCCTCGTCGGCAATCGCCAACTGCGCATCACGCCGCGCTATAGCCGACATCCTCTGCAGGCCGATTTCTCTCTCCTTAAGACGCGCATCAAGCGTCACAAGCATGTCCTCAAGCTCCGATACGTGGGCGCTAACAACCCTCCCCATCAAAGGAATCAGATCACGATGCGCCTCGCTGTTGGCGAAATTCTTCTCATGAAGCTCAAATGCGCGCAAAGCCCGCACATAATCTCCCGCGTCGACAAGCCGCCGGATGCGTATGCCCGCCACCCGCGCATCCATATCATAGGCGTCCAGTCGGTAATCGCCCGCGCTCACCATCTTCCCGTTGATTTTGAGCGCGCCAGCCAACACCTCATTCGCTTCAAACTTCAATGTTTCGAGCATCTCCTTAGCCTGTACCGACTGCGCCGCAGCTGGCGATGCGTTGAGAAACTTCTCCACCTCTCTGATCCGGCGGTCATAGTCCCGCTCGCCGAGCAAATCGGGCGTGGGGACTAATTTTGAAATTCTAGCAAACTCATCGTTCGCTACCGCAGAACGCCGGACCTCCGACACATCCTCCTTCGCAAGCACCCGTTCGTCCTTGATCCCTGCGGAAACCTTGACCTCCACCCGGTATCCCGCCGGATCCTCGCCCAAAAGCAGCCCCTCGACCTGTTGGCCAGACTTCATCACAAAAACATCGGCATGCGACCGACCGAAGACAGCAAAGCAGACGCAGGCAATGACGGGAAAAAATTGAAAATTCATGAAATGGGGGGGGGATGGATGCAACTTCCCACGCCATATTAGCTCAGTTAGCGGGCTGCGGCAAGACGCCTTGCCGTAATCCATCCACCGTTGTCACGGTTTTTTCAGTACCATCGCCAAAAACAATTTTCACCATGCCCGCCGGCACCTCCTGGGCTGATTTGGCAAATTGACGGTGAATCATCCGCGGTGACAATTCCTGCACCGCACGCAGAAGATCCCCTTGCACGCCCTCACCCACTAGCACGCTCACCTTGAAGTGCCGCGAAATGATCGCAAGGATGAGATCCGTGTGCAACACCGGCCGCTCCACCGCATAGAGCGGAAAGGGTGTGGCCAACTCGCTCAACTTCGCCACCAAGGGCCGGCCAAGCTCCGCAAGGCGGCTCTCCGCCATCGAAAGCAAACCACAAGTCGAATCATCAAAAATCATCGCAAGGTCGGTGATCGGCAAATTGATCAAACTGGCACTGTCCGGACATTCCTTTAGGAACGAATCGCCAATGAACAACTCGGCCAGCGTGGTCGCCAGATCATCCGACCAGTTGTACAAGCTCTCATCGAGCGTTACAGCCGACACATCGAGCACCGCCTGTAAGCATACCGCATAAAGAAACGCGCGCCCGGCACCGATCGAATCCACCGTCTCCCTGTTGTACATGCGAAGCCGCGGCCCGACAGCAAAGGCCTCTTTCCCGCGTTTGAGCAATGCCACCGCCTTGTCACGGTAAACCTCCTCACCACTGGCGGAAAAGGCCGATGCATAGGCAGAAACCATGCGCCAAGTCGCCCCCGCGTGCGCCGTTTCGTCCCGCGGCACCCGGCCCATCCTCTGCTCGCGAACCGCCAGCAACTTCGTCTTGGCCGCCTCATAGCGCGGGCGAAACTGCTCCGGCGTCATCGATTGACGCGCCGCAATCTCTTCAAGCGTCGCCTTCATGCCAATGGTGTTCTTGCGAAAGTAGAGCTTGTATGGATCTTCCTCCGAAGGAATGTTACCCAACCCCTTCATGCCGGTAGCCTCGATCCACCAAGCGGCATCCTCTGCGCCCAGCACCGACTCAACCTCTTCTACGGTCCACATCCATTTTTCCTGATCATCAGCCGATGCAAGACCAATGGCGAAAAGCCCGTCCGCTGTGGAATATTCCTTTTCGGCGAAACTGATCGCATCCAAACCCCGATCCAATGCCCGTTTATCCCCAGTGGTGCGGTAAGCCTCAAACAACGTGACCGCCGCCCGCGCCTGGGACGAACAATCAAATGAAAACATCGGCAGCGCCCATGAGCCGCGCTTTCTGGAAATACAAATCCCTCCCCCGAGCGGATCAAACATCGCACTCGGCAAAAGATCGTCGATAAGGCACTTCGCCACATCGGCAGATTTCAAACGCAAAGCCTCAGGGATACCCGGGCGGGTAGCCACCGTGGCAAACACTTCGAGCGAACTTGCGGGAAGCAATCCCCCACTGTCCCCAAGGCTTCTGGTCGATGGATCGTAGAGCGAAGTCAACTGGCGAATGCTACGCAGCGCATCTTGAGCCGGCACATCACTCGAAACTTTGGTAAGCTTGCGCTGTTTGAAATTTTCGCGGCGCCCCGCATTGTCCAATTGACTGTTTTTCAGCACATAATCCATCGAATCGCGCCACATCTGCATCACCATCTCATTCGAGTTGCTGAAAACATTCCCCAAATCATCCGTAACCAGCGCCGGAATCCAGGCCACCGGATCACATTCATACGTCATCCATAAGAACAACGGAAAATTTACCGGCCTTTGGATCTGCATGCAGAGGTCCGGCACCAGCAATCCGATCTCCCGGCTCGCATCACCATCAATCAATACCGGAACATAATTGTCGTTGATAATGGAAACCAGCGATGCGTTTGCCGACAAAGAATCCAAAACCTTCTGCGATGACCACACTTGAGGCATCGTAATCACGCAGAAGAGCAAACGCTTTGACTCCTTCGCCCTATCAATGGTCTCCTTGGTCCACGGTTGCCAGTGGATCGGCGACGAGGCTTGACTTTGGTACAACGCACCGGGAAAAGCAGACAAGCCGTTGGTCTGCAACTGATGCGCCACGTTGATCCTGCGCTGATCACCCTCATCACCAACCCGATCGTCCCGATCGCTGCGGCGGCAGGCGCTTGAATACACAAATACAAGCAACAAGAGCAAGAAGCGGCAGCCAGGTATCGAGAATTTGAAAATGTGCATCATAGTGGGTTTTTTTTAATCCAGCAATGAAGCTGAATGATGCTTCAGATTAAAGAAAAGGCTTCCGATGTGGCAAGATAAAGCTACCCTGCGGCAGCAAAATCAACAAGCGCGTGATCAGTATTGCCGTATCAAGCCAAAAAGGCGGAGTGGGAAAAACCACCGTCTCAATCAACCTCGCCCACGCCTTTGCCATCGCCGGCGTGAAAACCCTGCTGGTTGATGCCGATCCTCAGGGCTCGGTCGGACTCTCCCTCACCCGTCAATCAAGACTCCTGCCCGGCTTCTACGACTACCTTGCCGATCCAAGCCTGTCGCTCGAGCAATTGATCGTGCCAACGAGGCTCGAAACATTTTCGCTCATGGCCAGCGGCCAGGCGGGAGATTATGACACCGGCGGCAGCATGGGTGCCCACCTCGCTCGCGTGCGCACATTTCTCCATCAAATCTCCCAACGCGGCTTCGACCTCTGCCTCATCGATACCGCCGCCGGACTCTTCGGCGTATCCGGCGATGTCATCGCCTCCTGCGACGCAGTGCTCATCCCCCAACAAGCCGAACCCCTCGGCATCCGCTCAGTGCCCAAGCTGCTCGACGGACTTGGCAAACTCCGCGTGATGAACCCCCGCCTCCAAGTCCTCGGCGTCCTGCTCACCATGGTCCAAAACGACCTCGATGACAGCATCGAGGCCGCCAAAGCTCTCCGCCAACTTCTGCCCGCCGAACTCGTGTTCCAAAATGAAGTCCCGCGCGACGGCACCTTCATCAAAGCCAGCGCCCGCGGGCTCCCCGCCGGCGTGATGGAAAACGGCGAACCGATCCGCAAAATCTTCGAAGGCATCCGCACGGAAATCACCCGCAAAACCGCTTCCCCAGCACTCAATCCACGCCACGCATGAACCCCATCGACACCTGGGTCGACACCGATGAAGTCCGGCGCCTCGCCGAGCGCCTTATGTCGCCCGACCGCCAAGCCCGGCCAAACATCCAGGAATCCGGATTCGACGATTCGTTCGTCGGCTTTGCCGAAGCGAAACCTGTAGCGCCAGCCATCAAGCAAGCGGCACCCACACCGCCACCGGCCCCAACCCCGCAGGCGCCCGCACCAACAGCGACGCACACCGCCCTCGCCGATGCAAAAACTCCGGCCACCCCCAGCGCATTCAAAGGACTCGCCGCATGGCTGCACCAACAATGCGGCGCATCAGCCGTTTTTGTGGTCAACCTCGACGGCGGCGTCCTTCACGACGAAGGCTGCGCCCATCTCCATTTCGCCGCCCGCGGCATGGCCCTCAACTGGAAAGTTCGCGATGCGGTCAAACCCGTGCGCCTGCTCGTTCACGCCGGCAGCTACCTCGAGCTGATCCCACTGCACCACCCGCAAGGACGCCTCATCCTCGGCATCATCGTGCCGCAACCGATCAACCCGACCACACTCGACAGCATCCGCGAAAAATCCACCCAAGCCTGATCGCGAATCTGCCGAAAAATTTCCCCACCCGCAGCGCCAACCCATGGCAGAAGAACCATTCTCAGCGTCCGATTCCGAGGACTTCGTCAAAGAGCTCACCAATCACCAGAGCTCGATGCTTGCCTACATCCGCTCGTTGGCGCCCGGCGGATCCGGCGCCCGCGACCTGCTGCAAGAGGTCAACATCACCCTCTGGCAAAAACGCGAATCCTACGAACTCGGCACCAACTTCAAAGCCTGGGCCTTCCAAACAATCCGCTACCACCTGCTCAACCACCGCCGCCGCCTCGCATCACAAGGCTGGTTGATCTTTGACGACGACCTCCTCCAACGCGTTGCGCCGGAGCATGATTTCGAACCGGACGAACTCGAGGAACGCCACCTTGCCCTGCGCAAATGCCTGCAACGCCTGCGCCCCTCCGACCGCGAACTGATCCATCACCGCTATGTCAGCAGCGCATCGCTGCAAGTGTATGCCGATAAAACCAACCGCAGCGCTGGCACGCTCAAGGCCGTACTCTTCAACCTGCGCGCCGCCCTCAAACGCTGCATCGAACGCGAAATCCAATCCGCCACCGATCGCCCCTAATGAAACGCGCCGACCATCAACTGGTCCAGAGCGTACTGGATGGCGAAATTTCCCGCGAAAGCTTCGATGGCTTCCAGGACCGCATGCGCGAAGACCCGGAACTGATCAAACTCTACGGCTCCTACGCATCGCTCAACCACAACCTCAACGAGGAGTTTGAGGATGGCCAAACAGATCCACTGCCAACAACTGGCTGGCAACCCATGCTTCGCACGTGGCGCATTCCACTCATCGTCGCCGCCGTAATCGCGATCGTTTTCGCCGCATGGATCCTGCCCCAATGGTTTTATGAAGGCAACAACTCCGGTGATGTCGCGATCGCATCATTTTCAATCGATGCCGCCTGGCGGATTGATGGGCCCTCAAAAATCCTCGGCGGCACAACCGCACTCACCACCGACAGCACACTTCATCTGCTCGCCGGGCGCGCCAGCATCTCACTCAAACCCTCAGACAGCCTTCTCATCGAAGGCCCTGCAAGCCTCCGCTTCCCATCTGCGGAATTCATTGAAATACTCAATGGCAAGTGCCTCATCCAGCAGTCGGGCCGCAACAACAGACTCGTTGTCTCGACTCCTCAATTCGCAAAAATCACTTCAGGCAATTGCTTTGGCATCTTCGTCGACCCTGAGCAAAAATCCGACGAAGTACACGTCATCGAGGGTAATCTTGAGGTCCTTCCTCGCGAAGAACACAACACCACCCAACTCGTCAAGGGCGACGCGGTCCATTCGGTCAACGGCACCGCCACCACCCGCCTGCACCAGCAAACCAGAACCTTCGCCAACCGGCTCGATCGATTCCATACATTGGAGTTCATGCCGTTTCGAAAATCCGATTGGCGCGTTTCCTATGGCAACCCCAACATCACCGAGACACGCATCGAGGGAGCCAACTTTGCAATCATTCGCAAATTCCAATCACCACTGCCCGTTGACGAAAACTCCGTCTTACTGGTCACGCTGCAATGCGCCGAGCCCACCATGGGCAAATTCCATAGCGACGGTTGGGCCGGCATAAGCCTCTTCAGCCAAGGAACCGAAATGATTTTCCTCGGCGACCCCTACGGCCCGGGCCCCTCATGGGGCCTCGATGTCACAAACGCAGAGCCCCCCGCGCCGCGCACCACCGCCACGATCGGCTCCGCCACCATGACTCTGCGCTACGATTCCAGCAGTGGCACGATCAGCCTCCACGAGGGCGACCTCCCCCTCAAACCTGCCATTTATAGTGGCAAGATTCCGCAGGGGACCCGCTTCGACGAATTGCGCCTCGGAGCCTCAGCCGGTGCCGCGCTCAGCGTCACATCACTCCAAGTCCGCAGCAGCGGCCAATAACGAAGCTCTCAACAAAGCACCTCTTGCAGTTTTGTCAGAGCTCTGGCGGCTCTGGCTAATACCAAAAGCCGATAGCTTTTGGACTTTTGGAAAGTGGCGCGGTAGCGTCCGGTCTCGGGGAGCGCGCCCGCCTCGGGTGCCGTCGGGTGCGCCCCGCGACCGACATGGAGAGGTTCGAGTAGACACATGCTGGTTTTTTCAATCGCCCCGCGAGGGCGCGTGGCGGTGCGCCCGAGGGCGGGCGCGCTCCCCGAGAAGAAGCCGCAAAGATCGCTATTCTACAGTCCATAACCTTGGAGCCTTTGGTATAACTCTCGCCCCTCTCTGCGCTCCTTGGCGACCTTCGCGGCTTTGCGGTAAATCCCTCTGCAAGATGCGGGCAAGATGCCCGCGCTCCCTTGAAGAAGCCGCTTCTTCTCTTCTGTCTTCTGTCTCCGAGTCTTTCGTCTACTCCCATTAGCGACAGACCGCCTCTGCCGATCGCATGCCATCCATCGCCGCGCTCACGATGCCACCGGCGTAACCCGCACCTTCTCCGCAGGGAAACAAACCGGCGATCTGTGGATGCTCAAGTGTATCGTCGCGCCGCGGAATGCGCAGCGGCGAACTCGTTCTCGTTTCAAAGCCAAGCAGCAACGCCTCCTTCGACGCATAGCCGCGGATCTGACGATCAAACAATCGCAGTCCCTCGCGCATCCGCGAGGTGATCCACGATGGCAACAACTCATGAAGCGGCGCGGAATTGAGCCCGGGGAAATAACTGGTCTCGGGCAGATCGGCGGAAATTTTTCCCGAAACATAATCCGCCACGCGCTGAGCCGGCGCGACCTGACCTCCCCCGCCAGCCTGTTTCGCGGTTTGCTCGAGTTGTTTCTGAAAAACAATGCCGGCAAGGATGCCGTGCTCTTTTTGCAAATGCCGCAGGTCCTCGGGCTCGACCGTCGAGACCATGCCCGAATTCGCAAATGGCGAGTCACGCCGCGAAAGGCTCATGCCATTAACCACCACCTCGTCGTTCTCGGTCGAGGCAGGCACCACCCATCCGCCCGGGCACATGCAAAACGAATGCACACCACGGTCGCGGATCTTTGTCGCGAGACGATAACGCGCGGCGGGCAGCAAGCGCGGACGCTCCTCCGCGCGGCCAAGGTGATACTGGATTCTGTCGATGAACGGCTGCGGGTGCTCGATGCGAAACCCAACCGCAAAAGGCTTGGGCTCAAGCAGGATTTTTTTCTCCGCCAAAAGCCGGTACACATCACGCGCCGAATGCCCTGTCGCAAGGATCACCGCATCGCCGAAAATTTCCTCGCCCACAGAAGTCACCACGCCATGGATTTTTTCCTGCTTGAGAAGAAAGTCGACGACCTTCGTTTCAAAGCGCACCTCGCCACCCGCCGCAATGATCGATGCCCGCATCGCCTTGACGACATTCGGCAAAAGGTTCGATCCAATGTGCGGATGCGCATCGGTGAGCACGCGCTCGGGCGCACCGTGCGCTACGAGGATTTCATAAACCTTCGCCACCGGCCCGCGCTTGGTCGCACGCGTGTACAACTTGCCATCGGAAAATGTGCCAGCACCACCTTCGCCGAAGCAATAGTTCGATTCCTCGATCACCCGCCCTTCACGCAGGATCGGAGCCAAATCAAAACGCCGCGCGCTCGCGTCCTTGCCACGCTCGAGGATGATCGGCCTCACACCCAACTCGAGACATCGCAGCGCCGCAAACATGCCCGCTGGACCGCACCCAACAATCACCACCACCCGCGCATCCGACTCCAAGGCAGGCACCGACCAACGCGGTTTCGATTGCTCGGGCATCGGCCCATCCACCGCCACATCCAAACGCAGCTGCACCTTGATCGCCCTCTGCCGCGCATCAATCGAATGCTTGCGCAACACCATCCCGCCAATACTCGAAACCGGAATCCCAAGCTTGGCCGCCGCTGCGTCACGACGCGCCACATCATCTTCGGAACGATCCAAAGGCAGCACGATATCAACACTCTCGATACGAATTTCCACAGTCCAAAAAATTTTCAGCCACTCACTCGCAGACCGGCCGCTTGCGACCTGCGTCATCGACATTCACCAATGTCACCCGCGTCGAGAAAATCGGATCGGCACCCGCCTTTTCATCACGCACCTCGACAGCATAACAAACACTCGTCGTGCCCTCGTGCGAGAGCGTGCAGGAAATCGTCAGGATCGCACCCTGCCTCACGCCGTGGTGAAACTCCACGCGGTCCATCCCCACGGTCACAAAACGGCATTGCGGGAATTCCAAACTCGCAGCAATCCAACAAGCCTCGTCGACCCATGCCAGCAGCCGCCCACCGAACAGGAATCCGTGGTGATTGAGGTCACCGGGAAGAACAAGATGATGCGTCTGCATGCGGCATTACCAGCGACGACGCCGGGGATCCTTGATGATTTTTGCGTCAACCGACCACAGCCCCGCGCCGGTAAATATGATAGCGATCATCGGTACGAGATACAACAAAGCCGGCTCTTTCGCGGCACTTACACCCGGCCCGATGAACCACGGCGCACCTGAGTTAATGTTGAACGCCGCCACCACCATCGTGAAACCAAGCAGAAACGCGGCCGGCCGAGTCGCCACTCCGAGGATCAGGCAGATCGCACAAACCACCTCAGCAAACAGCGCCGCAAGTAAACTCACCGGCGGCGACATGAAACTCAGGGGGAAAAAATCAGGCACCGGAAAACCATCCTTGATTTTGCCATACGCCATCAGCTTCGGAATGCCATGGCCAAACAACATCATCGCCCCCAACATGAGCCTGAGCGCAAAGATACCGCCCGCCGCATTCGGGTCGCGCGTGCCGCAATCGAAGAGAAATTTTTTCATGAGGCAGTGGGGCTGGAACCGGCGGGAGAAATGGCAATACGCTTGAGCCTTTCATCACCTTCCGGCGAGTGAGTCTCGATGCCTGGGATCTCCTTGAGAATCTGATAAGCCATGCGCCGGTAATAGGCGTTGAGTGGGCGCATCCGGTGCGGCGTGCCGGAAGACACGACCCGCTCGGCAATGCCACGGATCTCGGCCGCCATCTGGTCCTCGCGGATCGTGCGGAAATGCTCGCAATCGACCTTTACCCTCACCGAGTCGGGAAAACTCCGGCGCAAAATGCGGTTCACCAGATACTGGAGGTCATCGAGCCGATCACCATCGCGCCCAATGATGTGGCGGCTCTCCGACGAACGCACCTGCAGGCAGGGACCATCCGAAGACTGCTCGATCCCGATGGTCGCCGGCACACCAAGGTGCCCAAACATGGTGTCGAGGATCTTTGATGCGGCTTCTGTCTCATTCATGGTGGGCATTCTAGGCGGATTGATCCAATGGTCAACCACCCACCGCCGCAATGTTTGGCAAATTACCCGCTTGGCAAAAAAATCCCGCACACCGAAGCTGACCGCACGCGACCGACATCCGGTTTTGGCTCCGCCAAAGCTCAAACAAGGCAAGACTTCCGACCCCCTTCATGAAAATTTCCTCCTTCACCGGCGGCATGGCCCAAACCAACGGCTACCTGCTCGAATCCACCCACGGCAACCTGCTCATCGACGCCCCCGAAGGCATCGCCGCATGGCTCGACTCCAAAGGTGTGCGCATCGATGAAATCCTGCTCACCCACCAGCACTACGATCATGTGCAGGACGCCGCCGCACTCCAACAACGCGGCGCAAAAATCCATGCCCACTCACCCTACTCGCCCGACCTCACCCTCGAGTCCGCCGCTCGCGCATGGGGCATGCCGATCGAGGTCGAGCCCTACCAAATCGATTCTTTGATCGACCCCGGCTCGCCGCTTGAAATCGATGGCATGCAAATCACCACCGCGCATGTCCCCGGCCACTCGACCGATTCGGTGACCTTTTATTTCGCCGAAAATTCCATTTTGTTTTCAGGCGATACGCTCTTCGCCGGCTCGATCGGCCGCACCGATTTGCCGCACGGCAGCACCTCGAAATTGCTCGATGGCATCCGCGCACATCTCTTCACGCTGCCACCCGAAACGATCGTGCTCTCCGGCCACGGCCCGCAAACGACCATCGGCGATGAAATCGCAGACAACCCCTTCCTGAGCTGAGCCACCCACGAAGATGACCAAGTTCCGCCCCTGCATCGACCTCCACCAAGGTCTCGTGAAACAAATCGTCGGAGGCACCCTCCGCGACAACTCGCAGCCTGCGGAAAATTTCGTTTCGGAAAAATCGCCCGCATGGTTTGCCGAATGCTTTCGCCGCGATCAACTCAGCGGTGGCCATGTGATCATGCTCGGACCCGGCAACGAAAACGCCGCCAAAGAAGCACTCGCCGCATGGCCCGGCGGACTCCAGATCGGCGGCGGCATCAACGCAAGCAACGCACGCGCATGGCTCGACGCCGGTGCCAGTCATGTGATCGTCACCTCCTCGCTGTTTGATCCGAGCGGAAAATTTCTGCCACACGCGCTTGAAGAAATCAGCCAATCCTGCGGTGCGGAAAAATTGGTGATCGACCTTTCGTGCCGCCGCAGCGCCGACGGCTGGATCGTCGCAATGAACCGCTGGCAAACGCTCACCGACCTTGCCGTGACCCATGCCACCCTCGACCGCCTCGCGCCGTATTGCGCGGAGTTTCTCATTCACGCCGCCGATGTCGAAGGCCTGCGCGCGGGCATCGACCGCGAACTCGTCGAGCTGCTCGGCAGCTGGGGCAAAATCCCGATGACCTATGCCGGCGGAGCTGCTTCAATGGACGACCTCCGCGCGATCGACGCCGCCAGCAGTGGCCGCATCGACATCACGGTCGGCAGCGCGCTCGACCTCTTTGGCGGTGATCAACTCCGCTACGAAGACCTCGTCGCATGGAACCAACGCCCGGCATAGAATCGCCCGAATGCGGTTGCAGAGTCCCTCACTAAATTCCTATCCTCCGCACGTGGCACAAGGACACCCGATCGCGACCAACGATGATGTGGCGGCAAACCGCAAATTCCTGCGTTCGGTTTTCCATTCGATGCTTCGCGCACGACTGCTGGAAAACAAACTCTCCAGCCTCTACAAGGCCGGCAAAATCGTCGGCGGCGTCTACCTCGGCAAAGGCCAGGAAGCGGTCAGCGCCACCCTCGGCACCGCGCTGATCCCCGGTCAGGATTTCTTTGCCCCACTGATCCGCGACCAAGCCGGCCGCACCGCCTTCGGCGAGCCGCTGATCGATTGCACCCGCACCTACCTTGGCTCGGCTTCGGGCCCGATGCGTGGGCGCGATGGCAACATCCACCGCGGTCGCCCGACGATGGGCATGCCCGCCATGATTTCCCACCTCGGCGCGCAAGTCCCAGTGATCGCTGGCATGCTTTTTGCCAAACGCCTTCAAGGCACACTCGCTGGCCGCGTCGGCGCCACCTGCGTCGGCGATGGCGCAACCTCAACCGGTGCCTTTCACGAAGGACTCAACCTCGCGGCGGTGGAAAAACTTCCGATGGTCGTGATCGTCGCCAACAACCAGTTTGCCTACTCGACGCCCAACACGCGTCAATTCGCCTGCAACGACCTCGTCGAAAAAGCGCGCGGCTACGGCATCGGCGGATTCGCCGTCGATGGCACCGACCTGCTCGCCTGCGCCTCGGTCATCACCGAAGCGGTCCGCCGCGCCCGCGATGGCCGCGGCCCTCAAATGGTCGTTGCCCACCTGCTGCGACTCTCTGGTCACGGCGAACACGACGACGGCTCGTATGTGCCACGCGAAAATCGCGAGGACCACTACGGCCGC
>JBIKIR010000001.1:0-106175 GCA_044361475.1 Luteolibacter sp.
CGGAAAAGCGATGTGCCTGGGCGGTCGGGAAACAAGGCAATCACCTATTCTCACGGGAAAACAAGCCCAGATGTGAAATATCGGCCGATTCCTGCATCTTTCATGCGATATCGAGCATAATTCGACGGTGGGCATTGTTCTTGTCAGGCCCTGCGCGGTGGATTGAATGGTTTCACTTTGCTTCTTCCCGCGTTCGATCATTGGCTCTGGCTGATTCCGGTTATTTTGATCGGCGCGTGCATTGGATCGTTTCTGAATGTGGTGATTTACCGCGTGCCCTTGGGGATGTCGGTGAACGAGCCGAGGCGTTCGTTTTGCCCGAAGTGTCGCGAGCCGATACCGATGTGGTTGAACATTCCGGTGTTGAGCTGGCTGTGGTTGCGCGGCCGATGTGCGAAGTGCGGCTGTAAGATTTCTGTGCGCTATCCGATGGTCGAGCTGCTCACGGCGCTTGGCTTCCTTGCATCGTGGAAACTTTTCCCGCCACATGCCGCGGTATTTCTCTGGGTGCTGGTGGCCTTGCTGGTTGTGATCAGCTTCATCGACGCCGATCATTTGATCATTCCCGTGTCGCTCACATGGGCGGGATCCGCCGTTGGTGTTTTGGCTGCCATCGTGTGGCCGACTTTCCCGCGGATGGCTGGTGGCTGCGATTCATGGCGCGAGGCTTTGATCCAATCGGGTATCGGCTGGGCCGCTGGATTTTTCGGGCTTTGGCTCGTGGTCGAGTTGGGGAAATTGGCCTTCGGCAAAAAGGCGATGAAGTTTCAAACACCGGCCGCATGGGAGCTCAAGGAACCAGCGGGCGAGAGTGACCCGCTTAGCTTTGTGATCGATGGCGAGTCGATTCCTTGGTGGGATTTGTTTTCTCGCAAGAGCGACCGATTGATCATCGAGACAGGAGAGATCCACATTGATGGTGAGCGGCATGGCGGTGGTACGCTGGTGATTCGGGAGACTGAAATCGAACTTCCCAACGGCGCAAAGCATTCGATCGAAAAGCTGCGATCCCTTTCTGGCACGGCGAAATCAATCGTGATTCCGCGCGAGGCGATGGGCTTTGGTGATGTGCACCTGATGGGCATGATCGGTGCGTTTTTCGGTTGGTCGGGCGTGCTGTTCGCGCTTTTCGCCTCGTCGATCTATGCCTTGATTGCGGCCTTAATCGGTCGCATCGGCTTTGGCAGGCAGCTGCCATTCGGTCCATTTCTTGCGATGGGTGCGCTGACCTGGGCCTTTGGTGGATGGAAGCTGTGGGCGTGGTATCTCGAATTTCTCGGGCCTCTTTGGCAAAGGTAGGCGATGCACGAAAACGACGATTGGAATCACAGCAAACGAATCGCGAGCGGGATCTTGCGCAATCGCTCTGCGCGCCGCCGATCGCTAGGTGCTTTCCTGCTCGCATCGTTGGGCATGATCGCCGCCGGCGTGTGGGTGCTTGATGCCTGGCTGGCGTCGGGGCCGATGGTGTTTTTGTTGTGGTGGGGTGCCTGTGCCTTGTTGACCCTTATCACGCTGCTGTTTGCCGTTTATGATGTGCTGGCGGCGGTGAAGGAGGAAAAAGCTGGGGCGAAGGGGGGGAGCTGAATGTTCCGATCGGCCGGGGGTTTAACGAAATCCGCCAATTTTTACGAATCGAGCGTGAGGGCTTGCGGTGAAGCCGGGGGGTGATGGTAAGGTGTTAACGAAATCAACCCATTCACATCATGACCGATAAACCTCGACTTTCATTTTGGCAGATCTGGAACATGTCCTTTGGATTCTTCGGGATCCAATTCGGCTGGGGTCTGCAGATGGGCAACATGTCCTCGATCTATGAATACCTTGGCGCCAAGGAAAACGAGCTGCCGCTGCTGTGGTTGGCCGCGCCCTTGACCGGCCTCATCGTGCAGCCGCTGATCGGTGCGATGAGCGACCGCACTTGGCATCCGTTTTGGGGTCGTCGTCGGCCGTATTTTCTCATTGGTGCGATTTTCTCATCACTCGCGTTGCTGTTCATGCCGCACTCCGGGACCTTGTGGATGGCTGCCGGACTTCTGTGGATCCTCGACGCGTCGGTGAATGTGAGCATGGAACCCTTTCGTGCGTTTGTGGCGGATCTCTTGCCTGAGAAACAACGCACCGTGGGTTTTGCGATGCAATCGGTCTTCATCGGTGCAGGTGCAGTGATTGCTTCGAAGCTGCCAGGATTTTTGCGCGACTACTGCGGCGTGAGTGCCGACACGGGAGTGGGTCAGGCCATTCCACAAACCGTGCACATCGCTTTCACGGTTGGAGCGATTGTTTTTTTGCTTTCCGTTTTGTGGACGGTTTTCACGACCAAGGAACATCCGCCTTCCGCCGATGAGCCGAAGAAGGAAATGAGCGGCGTGGGTGAGATCATCGATGCCTTAAAGCACATGCCCGGTCGCATGAAGCAGCTGGCATTCGTGCAGTTCTTCACCTGGATGGGATTGTTCTGCATGTGGATTTTCTTCAGCGTTGCAGTTGCCCGCAACATCATGGGCGCGGAGGACACCAGCTCGAAGCTTTACAAGGACGGCATCGACCTCGCCAACAACTGCTTCGCAGTTTACAACCTCGTGGCATTTCTTTTCGCGATGGCCTTGCTGTGGCTCGGCCGGATCTTTTCGGCCAAGTGGATCCACTTTTTCTCACTGATTGCCGGTGGCCTCGGCCTTGCGGCGGTCGGCTTTGTGCGCGATCCAATGATCCTGCAATGGGTCTGCTTCACCGGCATTGGCATCGCCTGGGCCTCGATCCTTTCAATGCCTTACGCGATGCTCTCCAACGCGTTGCCCGAGAACCGCATGGGGGTCTACATGGGGATTTTCAACTTCTTCATCGTCATTCCGCAGATCCTCGTAGCGATCGTGTTGAGCCGCGTGATGGAAAAAGTCGAGGACTTCAGCCGTCTCAATGCCGTCGTCATAGGCGGCATCTGCATGCTGATCGCCGCGGTCTTTACGCTGGCCGTGAAGGATGATGCCACCTCCAAATCCACAACATCCGCATAACCATGACTTGGCAACAACTTGCAATGGGTGTTTTGTATCTCGGCATGAGTCCGCTGGCAAACTGCGACGAAATGAAGCGTCCGGTCATTTACCAGCTGCTCGTCCGAACCTTTGGCAACATCAACGAGACGCGAAAACCCGGCGGCACCATGGCCGAAAACGGATGCGGGAAATTTGCCCACATCACCAACACTGCGCTCGAATCGATCGCCGCGATGGGTTTTACGCACATTTGGCTCACCGGCGTGCTTGAGCAGGCCAGCGGCACGGCCTACCCGAACCGCCCGGCGGATGATGCCGACATCCTCAAGGGGGTCGCGGGAAGTCCCTATGCGATCAAGGACTACTTCGATGTCTGCCCGGATTACGCGATGGATCCCGAGAAACGGATGGATGAGTTCAAGAGCCTGCTCGAGCGCTGCCGTAAGCATGGTTTCAAGGTGATCATCGACTTCGTGCCAAACCATGTCGCGCGGTCCTACAGCTCGGATGTGAAGCCCGAACATTCGTTTGGAGCGGATGACCGCCGTGATGTTTTTTTTGATCGCGACAACCACTTCTTTTACCTGCAACCGGATCACCCGGGCGGTGGTGCTCCGTTGAAATTGCCCACCGAAGGCAAGCCTGGTTGTGATGGCTTGTTTGATCAGGAAAGGGAATTTGGAAGGGTCACTGGCAACAATGTCGTTTCGTGGTCGCCATCGATCAATGACTGGTACGAAACCGTGAAGCTGAACTATGGGCATGACTTCACGCAGGGCCGTAACACCGAGCATTTGCCGGGGGCTGACGCCGGCCCAGAGCAGGTCCCCAAGACCTGGCGCACGATGGATGCGGTGCTTGCCTACTGGCAGGAGATGGGCATCGATGGATTCCGCGTCGATATGGCGCACATGGTGCCGATGGAGTTCTGGCGCTGGGTTGTTTCGCGCTGCCGTAATCGTGCGAGTGAGGTGTTTTTCGCAGCTGAGGCATATGACAATGATCCAGCCAAGCTGACCGAAGGTCACGTGCTGGACGAGCTGTTGAATGCTGGTTTTGATGCAGTTTACGACGATCCGTCCTACGATGTGCTTGAGGGTCTCTATGATTCTGGAAAATGGGCGAACGACCTTGATCCACTCACATTCATCGGTGAACGATTCCACCAATCGCTGCGCTACGGCGAAAATCACGACGAGGTGAGACTTGCCTCATCGAAGGAATGGGGTGGGCTTGGGATGAAGGTGGGGCGGCCGGTTACGGCGGTGTTGTATGCTCTCGGCCGCGGGCCGATTATGATGTACAATGGGCAGGAAGTCGGTGAACCGGCGGATGGCGCCGAGGGTTTCGGCGGCGATGACGCGCGGACGAGCATCTTTGATTACTGGTCGATGCCGGAATTCACCAAGTGGGTGAACCGTGGGAAATTTGATGGAGGGCGCTTGAGCCCCGAGCAGGTTTCGCTGCGCCAGTGGTACTCCAAGTTGCTGCGTGCGACACAGGACAAGGCATTCACTGCCGGTGAGTTTTATGGGCTAAATCACGCCAACATAGAAAATCCGAAGTTTGGTCGAATCGGCGACGAATCGGTGTCGGGTCATTGGCTATACGCATTTTTGCGCAGTGACCGCGCGACTGCTCGCGCTTCGCTGGTGGTGGCCAACTTCCATGGCAGTGATACGATTCGCGGTGCAAGCGTCCGCATCCCCGAAGAAGCTCGCAATTTTGTCGGCCGCAGCGGCGATGTGAATTGGAAATTCTCTGACCGGCTTGACTCGGATTGGACTGGCAGCATCGCACCGGGTCAGCTTGAAATCGATGGATTGCCACTTCCCGACATGCCGCCGTGCAGCGCTTTGATTCTTGAGATCGGAGGGGAGTGAGAAAAGACCGAAGACTTGAAGACAGAAGAAGCTAGAAAGAAGTCGATTCTTCAGGCAGGGACCTTTATCCTTAAAGGTCCGTTTAGGTATGGCGACGCGGCCTCGAGGCGTCGCCAGATACAGAAAAGATATTTTACCGCGAATGGATGCAAACGGGGAGAGGAATAGTTAAAGGATATGGGGAGAGGGCATGGCGGTTAAAAACCGCCGCCACGGTTGAAGAAGCGGCGATTTCTTTAATCACTCAACTCGTCGCGCGGTTTTGGCGTGAGATCACGACTGTGGAGATCACCCCGCAGAGTGCGATGATCGAGAAGAGAAAGATTGCGCAGTAGTAGCGCGTGTCGATTTCGCTCGAGTCGTCGACATCGCCATTGGCGGTAGATTTTTTCTCGCCGGCCCATGGTAGCGGTTTTTTGAGCGCGTGGAAAATGATGCGGCGGTCCTTGTCGCGGTAATCGTTGCGGAAGGATTCCGCCTCGCGGATCAGTAGGTCGATGCGTTCGTTGACGAAGAATTCCGACGCAGGTCTGGCGTCTTTGTCATCATCGGGCCAAACCTTTATGGATTCGACCTCGATGCGTTTGCCGGTAGTGGCGATGCGGCGGATGCGGGTGATGAGTTCGGCGGCTTCCGCTTTGTTGGTTGCGCCGGATGCGAGCAATCGGCGCAGGCCTTCCTTGGCGAGTTCGAAGGATTCCGTTTCGCGCTCGCTGAGTGCCCTTGGTTTTTTGCGGACATCGTCGATGCGGTGCTGGAGGCGCAGGCGTTCGAGTTCGAAGGGATTGCTCACCGCTTGCGAGACGATCATGCCTTCATAGGCATAGCGTAGCGGCATGAAGTGCGCCGGCACGGGGATGCCGCCGCGTTCCCGGATTTGTTTTGCCTCGGAGAAAAGGCCGTGATTCATCTCGCGATAGGAAACCAAGGCTCCGGCGAGAAGCATCTGCGGCACAAGCAGAAGGGGCACGCAGGTGAGGGCCGCTCGCTCGGTGGTGACGATCGATGAAATCACCAAGGCCATTGCGGTGCCGGTCCATGCGGTAAGGGTCATCCACTGCCACTGATGAAAAAGCATGCCTTCGATTTCGAGGAAGTGGTTGCCGACGAGCAGATAAACGAAGCACTGGATGGCTGCGACGATTCCGAGTGCGACGAACTTCGCGATGACATAGGACGCGGCACCGGGTTGGCAGTTGCGCTCGCGGCGTAGGACCGAGCGGTCGCGCAAAACTTCGGTGGCCGAATTGGTGAGGCCGAGGAACATCGCCACGGTAGCGCTGAGGAAAAGATAGGCGGGGATGTGCAACGCGGACGCAAATTCATAACTGCCACGCGGTGAGGAGCGCAGCGTGTTGGCGATCAGTGCCGCGAGCAGGGGCGCTTCGAGGCAAGTGCTGTAAATGGTGCCGCGGTTGCGGAACTTTGAGAGAAAAGAGCGTATGAAATGGGTCGCAAAAACGGCGATCACCGCGTGAATGCGGCGCGCGGGTTTGGGAGGTAAGGGCAGGGGGCGGTCGGGGGTTGCCTCGCCCAGCAGTGAGATTGGGCCGGGGCTTGATTGCAGCGACTGCATCAGGTCGACGCTTTCAAAGCGTTCTTGCCAAAAGGATGGAGGGAAGCGTCTGGCCGCGCCGGTGCTTGCGCCACCGCCGATGCTGCTGAGCGGGGTTTCGAGCACATCGAAAACAAAGTCGGTGCCGAGCGGAGATTTTGAAGTCACCGCCGGATGGGCGATTGCCAGTTCCTCGCAGGCGGCGCGGAAGTATCCCACCATGCTGGCAGGCGTGCCGAAAAACGCGAGGCGTCCACCGGCATCGAGTAAGAGGACCTTGTCGAATAACCTGAGCACCTGGGGACCCGGGCGATGGAGCGAGGCAATGACGATTTTTTCGCGGGCCAACGAACGAAGTGTTTCGGCGACATGCTCCGAGTCCTTTGAGGAGAGCCCGGAGATTGGTTCATCGAAAAGGAACACCTCGGCGCGGCTGCCGAGATCGATGCCGAGATTGAGTCGGCTGCGTTCGCCGCCGGAGATGGTTTTTTCGCCGGGCGATCCGACACGGCGTCGGGCGATCGATTGCAGTCCAAGCTCGGCGAGCATGCTATCGACGCGGCGTTCGTGTTCCGCCAACGAGAGGGCGGGGCGGCGGATCGTGACCGCGTGGCGCAGGTGCTCGCGCACGGTGAGTTGCGGGTTGAGTGCTTCTTCCTGCGGCATGTGCGCGATGAAGGGCACGAGCGCCTCACGGCGATCGTAGAGGGAGATGCCGTTGAGGCGGACATTGCCGCGGGTGGGCTCGCGCTGTCCTGAAAGCACCGTGAGCAGCGTGCTTTTGCCGCTGCCGCTGGGGCCGATGATGCAGAGCATCTCGCCGCGTTTCACCTCGAAGTTGAGATGGTCGAGCGCCCTTGAATCGGGTCCGAAATCATGAATCAGGTCTTCGACGTGAAGCGACTCGATGAGAGTTCTTTCCTCATCGAGAAATCCTTCGCGAAACCGGCAGCGCACCGATTGACTGCCGGAGAGGCGGATCAGTGATCCATCGCGCAGTGGCGCCGAGACGCGAACCGGCGCGCCATCGACAAGGATCGGCCCGTGGCTTTCGCGGATTTGCAATTCTCCCTCTTGGCGTTGTGCGTCGTAGCGGATGAACAGCACCGCCTTGGGTGAAAGTTTCGGGCCGAGCAGGAGGTCACCGCTGGAAAGCGTCGATGCGTCATTCGATACCAAGTACTCCTGTCGGTCGCCTGCGAGGCGGAATCGGCGGGCTGATTGCGTGGCGCTGCGGCGAAGGTCGTTGATCGAGAGGCTGAAGCCCGATTCGTCGGCGAGGCGTTCGTGGTTGAGGCATGTGACGTGGTCGCCAAGTTTCAGCACCCCGTGATTTGCGGCACGCAACTTAGTGCTTCTGAGAACCTCGACTTCCGCTTCGAGCCCGAAGCGGACGCGGAGTTCGCTCTGACGGCTGCGGGTGCGTTCGGCGATGATGCCATTTTCGCCGGGTTCGATGTAGATTGCCGGTGCGTTGCCGGTGCGTTTCACATCGAGGAAAAACAGCAAGTCTTCGAAGCTGAGGGTCCAGCCGGGAACCACCAGTGTTTGGCGTTCGCGCATGCGCAGGAATGAGCCGGATTCCACCGAACGCCCGCGGATCCACAATGGCTCGGGGCCGGTGTTGCGCACGAGGATGAGGTCATCGGCGCGATAGACGCGGAATTCGTGACTCGATGCCGCAGGCGGCAGGACGACATCGGCGCCATTGACACCGAACACCAACCTCTCAAAGGGCAACTCATCGCTGGCAGGGCTGTCGCCATCGCCGCGCATTTCCCGGAGGATGGAAGTGCCAAGCTCGGGTCGGCCGAGGCGGCGCATGAAAATTTCAAAGCTCGCACGGTTGCGGTCCGAGCGTCCGGCAGCATCGACGAGTGTGTAAAGCTGCAGGCCGAGGGCGAGCTTCGAAGCCTCGTCATAGCCGTCGCGTAGTTCGGTCGCGAGATTCTGCAGGGGGCTCGGATTTGCCACCGCGCGTTGCAGGCGGCGGGCGAGCCAGCCGTGGTCGACCTCCGGAAATGCGTTGCGCAACATGTCGAGGATCAGATCCGCCTCAAGCGCATTAAGCTCGCCATCGAGCGTAGCAAAAGCTGCAAAGGCATCGACCAAGGCGCCGACCTGAGCATCAACACCGGGGCGTAGCGCGCGGATGCGGCCGATGCCAGGGATCGATCTGAGCCAGCGAAACACGCGCCATCTGCCGAGGTTGGCAATGCGTGGATGCTTGAACAGCGCGTGGATATTCACGGCGAGGATTTAGGCAGAGAGGGGACCCGGCGGCAAGAGCGGTCAAAAAAGGGGTTTGCATTTGGTGTTCATGGGCTATGGTTCACCGCTGTCAGGCCGCATGGGGCTCGCGCTAATGTGAATCACCACGGCTTGGACACCCGCCCACCATCCCATCATGTCCGATTCACCGAATTCGACCCCGCCGCCCGCTCCGCCGAACCGCCCCTCGGGCGATGCCAACGGTTTCAACTGGCGTTTCTTCATTCTTGCACTTGGCGCTGCGGCGGTTTTCGGCCTCGCCTTGTTTGGTCCCAACATGTCGCAAACCGCGCGCACTTTGAGTTATTCGCAGTTTAGGCAGGCTTGGGACCAAGGCCGCATCATCACCGACGATTCCAAGCGCCCGCTCAAGGTTGTGACCACCGACACGGCCTACGACGCCTCGATCACCGGCTGGGAAGCGCCCGCATTTCAAATGCCGAAAGAGCCGGTCAAGCAACGTTCAAACTTCCGCGTGGTTTTGAACCTCGATCTTCAAGGCAAGCAAGTGCAGCAGATTCTTGGTGAGGACATCCGCATGGAGACGCTTCCCGTCGCTGCCGCCGAGCCGGGTGGTGATGCGGTGCAAACGATTTCGATCGCCGATCTTCGCAAGGCCAAGGCCCTTGGTGAGATCCAATTAAATGATCTTGAAAACCCGCTGCGCATCCTTGCCAAGCCCGACAGCCGTGAAGCGGTGGTGGTCGGCACCCGCGAGGTGATCACCAACATGGTCGCGCCGGTGGATGCCAGCGGCAAGGCGCTTGAAGCCACGCCGTTTTCGGTGACAGTTTCCATTCCGATTTTGGCTGATGACCTCAAAGCTTTGGTTCAGAGCAAGGCCACTTACAACCGAACGACGGACTATCTTAAAAACGCCCTCTTCACCTTCCTGCCATTTTTGTTGGTGATCGGTGTGTTGTTCTTCCTTTTCCGCCAGCAAATGAAATCGGCGGGCCGTGGTGCGATGTCGTTTGGCAAAAGCAAGGCGCGCTTGCTCTCGATGGATCGCAACAAAGTGACCTTCAAAGATGTCGCCGGCATTCAGGAAGCGAAAGAGGAGTTGTTTGAAATCGTCGATTTCCTCAAGGACCCACGTAAGTTTCAGAAGCTTGGCGGATCGATTCCAAAGGGCGTGCTGATGGTTGGCTCGCCAGGTACGGGCAAGACCTTGCTGGCGCGCGCGATCGCCGGTGAGGCGGATGTGCCGTTTTTCTCGATCTCCGGATCGGACTTCGTCGAAATGTTTGTCGGCGTCGGCGCCTCGCGCGTTCGCGACATGTTCGAACAAGGCAAAAAGCATGCGCCCTGCCTTATCTTCATCGATGAGATCGATGCGGTCGGCAGACACCGCGGCCACGGTATGGGCGGTGGCCACGACGAACGCGAGCAGACGCTCAACCAGTTGCTGGTCGAGATGGACGGCTTCGACACCCAGGAAGGCGTAATCATCATCGCCGCCACCAACCGCCCAGACGTGCTCGACCCGGCACTGCTTCGTCCGGGGCGTTTCGACCGCCAAGTCACGATCAATTTGCCTGATGTGAACGGCCGCGAGGAGATCCTGCGCGTGCATGTCAAAAAAATCAAACTCGCCACAAATGTCGACCTCGCGAAGGTCGCCCGCGGCACCCCCGGATTCTCTGGCGCGGAGCTCGCCAACCTTGTCAACGAGTCGGCTCTTCTTGCTGCCCGCCGCGGCCTGAGCGCAGTGACGCTCGAGGAACTCGAAGAAGCTCGCGACAAGGTCCGCTGGGGGCGCGAGCGCCGCAGCTTAGCCATGTCCGACAAAGAGAAAGTCGGAACTGCCTGGCACGAAGCGGGCCATGCTTACCTCAACATGGTGCTGCCGCATACCAACCCGCTGCACAAGGTCACGATCATCCCGCGCGGACCCTACCTCGGCGCAACGATGTACTTGCCTGAAGGTGACAAATACTCGACGCAGAAAAAAGAAGCTCTGGCCAACCTCATTGTCACGATGGGTGGTCGCATCGCCGAGGCATTCCACAGCGATGATGTTTCAAACGGTGCCTCGGGCGACATCCGCCAGGCGACGTCACTCGCGCGCCACATGGTCTGCGAGTGGGGGATGAGCGACAAACTCGGCATGGTCGAGTACGGCGAAGGCGATGGCCCGGTTTTCCTCGCACGCGACATGGCCACCCGCCGAGCCAATTATTCGGAGGAAACCTCGCGCATCATCGATTCGGAGATCAAGCGCTTCATCGACGAAGCCTACGATACCGCCACCCGCGTGCTCACCGAAAATCGCGACAAGGTGGAGCTGATCGCCAATGCTTTGCTTGAGTATGAAACGCTTGATGCGAGCCACCTCAAGGACTTGATCGAGCACGGTGAAATGAAGGATCCGCCATCGGCTCCCAAGCCACCTCCGGTGCCCGAGAAGCTCGCAAAAAAATCCGAACGCAAAACCAACGAGAGTGGCCACACCGATGATGATGGTCCGATCCCCGGAGCGGTTGGCGCGACTGCTTGAGCGAGTTTTTTATTCAATTGCGAAGCACGAAAAATTTCCTGCTTCGCATTTGATTTCGGTTGCCGCATAGCGCCTTTCGGTTAACTTCTCATATGACTGCTGTGTGCGACTATTTTGGTAGCTGGCCCGGACCGATATGATTATTCAGGGGTTTGCCTCCGATGTCCTATGTCATGCCTTTTACAGGAAGACGGAAATGCATCGGATTTCCCCACTTATTGAGTTTACGGAACGTGGCTCACAGCGCCAAGGACGGCACAGCGGTCTATTTTTTATTCTGATGCCGGTGATTGCTGTAGCGCTACTCGGCAGTCACCTCGGCGGCGATTTTGCCGTAGGTTTCGGCATCGATGGTGAAGAGGTTTGCCTCGGATCCCATGCGGCCAAAATAACTTGAGGGTCTGGCGCTCGAATCGCTGGGGGCCAGCGTCAGCTTGCGGCTGCCGGTGCCGACGAACTCGCCGAGATCGTCGAATTTTTTTTCCACCACATCGATGACCAAAGATGGAGTGCGCAAGGCATTGAGAGCATCCTCATCACTGGGTGCGAGCCACCGCAAAACCTTGAGGTCTTCGAGCACGGACAAGAGGTAATTCGCTTTGACGGGATCAACCGAGGCACTGACATCGCGGTCGTCGATTTCACCGCTCCAAGCCTCGTCGATGAAGCGGTACTTGAGCGTGAGGGTGGATGATCCTGGAATTCCGCGTTGGATGGCGAGCAGGTTCACTTTGTCGAGCGACCACAGTCTGGCATTTCGCCACTCGTAGGCCCGCACAGCAACCGATTGGATGAGCGTCTCGTCGATGCGCATGACGGTCGGTGTGCCCAGCCGGTTAGCATAATAAACACCCTTGGCATCCATGCCGAAACGCAACTCGAATGCTTGGTTGTCCTGTGCGATGAAACGCAGTTTGAGAATCGGCCGATCCAATCCCCATGGTGTGAAGTCCGTCGCAGCGTCGCTTTCAAATGCAAGCGCCTTGACTGTAGTGACTGCTTTGAGCAGAGCGTAAAGGTTTGGTTCGTTCGCTTCATGCGACGCGCCATTGATCACTGTAGTCCAGGGCTTTGGCGCATCGCGAGTGAGCAGAATTGCGGGTCCGGTTGAGGGTTCGATCGAGATGCCGCGAAGGGCCTTGATGTTGAGATGCGTCAGGGTCGGATCGCGCAGTTCGTTGACGCTGAGGGGCAGGTCCGCGAGCGTGATCAGGCCACTCACCGGTTTTGCGGGCATGAGAAACTCAACGTCTGGTCGGTTTGAAACAACAGCGGACGTTTCGTTTGCCTCGGTGGAATCGGCGGGCATGATTTCCAATTCGCAGGGGGCTTCCGATTCGAAAGATTGGATGCTGATGCGGGTGGAATCATTGTCATCCGCTGCATACGGGGTTTTGCTTGCCGCCTTGTCATTGACCTTTATTGCCTGCAATTCGAAGAGCCCTTTGAGCAGGGATTTTACTGCTGCCGGATTGGTCGGAAGATCGAGCGGCTTGACGATGCGCCATGGTTTTTCCGGCGACTCGCGGGCGATGAGCAGTTGACCTTGTTTGGATCCGATCGAAACCGACTTGAGTTTGAGAGGATTGAAATAAAACGGGCGGTGGTCGCGAAGGAAACGCAGGTTGTCTTTGAAGAGCGCGTTGATGTCGCCGGTGCAGGCATAAACATGTTTTTTGCGACCTTTTTCGCGCGGGTTGATGAAGACCGTGGGCACAGGTTCGGGGATTTCGGGCACGGTAGCTTTCCATGGAGTGGTGCGGCCAATTTTGTAATGAGCGAGCACCTTGCGGTTTGCGTCTTCCAAACGAATTGTCACCGCCTCATTGGCGAGGCCTGCCTTATCTTCGGGGATGTCGTCCCTTGATGCTTGATCCTCGACCTTCATGCCGCGAGTGAAATTGATGATCGAAACCGCTGCTCGTGGGTCCATGCGGTCCTGCCATGGAGAGGTCGAATGCCAACCGTTTTCCTGAAGCAAAAATTTCGCGGATGCGCCGTTGGAATTGACCGTGATGTGTCGGACGCATGACGCATCGAATGCGGGATATAGTGCCTCACCCACTGCGGCGGGAGGCGCGCCGAACAGCGCATCAAAGCTGCCTTCGCGCCATTGCCACGAAGACAACCAACCCACGATTGCCGCGGTCGCAACGAGCAACAAGGTGGGGATGAGTCGACGCATGATGGATCAGGCTCTGCGTGCCGACCAGACATAGGTACCGATCAGCAGAAAAGCGGCGGGGATGAAAAAGAGGTTGATGCGATTGATGAAGGAGACCTGTGCTTCGAGCAGCGGGAGTTTGTAGGTGCCGAGCGCGCGCGGGCCGATTCCGGCGAGGGACTCGCGGCCGACCATCCAGTTGACCGATGAAGCGAGGAAGTCGAGGTTTTCGGCGCGGTGATTTTCCGGCGAAAGAAAGTCGGTGTTGGAAATCACGATCATGCGCGAGCTATCGGCCGCAAAGCGGTCGTCGGATTCCGCGCCGCGAATCACACAGGCCGCGAGGTTGAGCGGGGGATCGTTGTCCTCGCGTTCGTCAAATTTTTCGTTGCCGCCACCAAAGCGGGTCTCGCCCCAGAAGCCTGGCGCGGCCTCGATCAGGCCCATGGGCAAAATCCTTTTGTTGAGCAGATCGGCCGCTCCTTCACGAACTTCGAGCGATGAGCTCGCGCCACCAAACTCGGTGGTCTGGCCCGCGAGGTCGGCGGTGAATGTCACGCCCTTGGTGAAGGTGCCACGCGCGTTGGTGACGAGATTCGCTTTGTGGCGGGTGATGACGCGGTCCTTGCGCGGTGTCACGCCTTTGGCACGCAGGAAGGCGCGGATGTTCGGTGGTGTTTCGCCGTCTTTGATCAGCGTGAGGATCGCGGCGCGCGGACGGTTCCAATAATTTTCCAGCACGGCGATTTCCTGCGAGCCGAAATCGTATTTCGGAGCGGCAAGAATCACTCCTTCGCAATGATCGGGGATTTTTTCCAATCCGCTCATCTGCAGTTCTTCGACTTCGATATTTTGGAATCGCAGCGTGTCGATCAGAAACCTGCGTGGCGATGCGGCGCCGTCTTCGCCGATCTGGCTCTTGTCGACGATCAGAGCCATGCGGCGCGGTCGGCCTTCGATCGCCTCGACCAAACGGGCGGTGAGCACATCCTCGCCTCTGAATGCTGAAATTTTTCGTTTGCCTTCGCTGGTGGTGAACACACCCATGTCGTCGACGACTGACACCTTCACATTTGGATGAAACGAGCGGGTTTTGTCGGCATTTTCCACCACCGCCGGTTTGTTGTCGCTGCGGGCGTCGATAAGAATCAGGTCGCGCACAAGCGTGATGCCATAGGCGGCGACCATTTCGTTCACTCGGTCGGGGCTGCGGATCGGATCGACAACCTCGAGTTTCAAGCGGCCATTCGAGAGTTTTGCATACTCCTCGGCGAGGGCGCGGACTCGTTCGTAAAATGGCGAACTGCGGCGGTATGCCATGATCAATTTCACCGTCTGCGGGTGCTTTTGCAAGGCATCGCTGGCGAGGTAGCGGCGCGTGGCGGGGGACAGCGAATAATCCGCGTCACGGCTCAGGTCGACGCGTTGATAGTGATGAAAAGCGAGGTAGTTCGCGCAAATAACCACGAACGCAAGCAGCAGCGTTTGGAATGCGGAGAGCGAGCCAATGCGCCAGCGGTTGATCGCGCGGGCGGACTTGCGGGTGGCTTCAGATTCGTCGGACATTGGCAATCTCGTTCAGCTTTTCCAACGGCGGTGATCGACCACCTGGAAGGTGATGAAGAGCACGAACACGGCGATGCTCAGAAAATAAACGGCCGGTCGCGTATCAAGCAGGCCGCTGGCAAAATAGTGAAGGTGGCGCTGTGAGGAAATATAATTGAAGAGCGCGGCACCGGCGAACGACTCACCCCAGATCGCGGTGATGAATCCAAGAAAGTACTGAATCACCAACAGCCCGATCGTGATGAGTCCGGCGATGATTTGGCTCGAAGTGAGCGCGGAGGCGAGGCAACCGATGGCAGTGAAGGCCGCACCCATGAGCATCAGAATGGCAAATGTGCCTGCCATCGCGCCAGGGCTCCATGCGGGCGGCAGGTCGGTGAGCCACACGAAGAGTTTGAATTGGATCAGCGCCGGCACCCACAAGGTCGTGTAAAAAACCATCGCGGCTGCATATTTCGAAAGCACGACCTGCCAGGTTTTCACTGGCGCGGTGAGCAAGGTTTCGAGCGTGCCAGAGCGTTCTTCTTCGGAAAAAAGCCGCATCGTGATGAGCGGAAAGATGAAGAGGAAATAAAACCAGAAGACCGGTGTGTGGAAGGTGACATAGACGAGGCTGTCCTTCACCGGTGTGTCGCGGAAACCCTTCATCGCCGAGGACAGCGATACACCCTGCATGATCGTGACAAAGGCCAGCACCACCCAGCCGAAGGGGCTCAGGAAATAGCCTTTCAGTTCTTTGAGGGTGAGGATGCGAAACAATCTCATTGCGCGTGCGACGCCTTGGTAGGTCATTCCCGGCCGGAGGCAAAGGGAAAAGGCTATTTCAGTGGCAAATCCGCAGGCCTACGGACTCCAGCGCAAGCCGCGTCGACCTCAGGATTTCCAGCGCCGACTCGCTGTCGCCGTGAACGCAAAGGGTGCCAATTTCGATCGGGACTGCGGATCCGCCCTTGCGGAGTCCCCGAGCGCGCCCCAACCCATGGCTGAATCATCGCACGCTTGGAGCATTCATCAAGCCTGACCGCTAGCTGGCACAAGGTGCGGGCTTGCGATTTCAGCGCCATCGTGTTGTTTTTCCTGCGTGCCGGTGATCACCAACATCTCGACCTATTGCTTTGCCGAGCTAGGCGGACTCAAGGACTTGAGGGAAGAGCTTCAAACCAGCTGCAAGGCATGGAATTTGAAAGGTACGATTTTGCTCAGCACCGAGGGGATCAATCTCTTCGTCGCGGGTGATGAGGAAATGATTGATCGCTTGATTGCCAGACTGCGTGCGATTCCCGGTTTGGAAAAACTCACGCCGAAGGTGAGCCATAGTGATCATCAGCCATTCAATCGCATGCTCGTGAGGATCAAGAAAGAGATCATTTCCTTCGGTGTCGATGGCGTGCGTCCGGGCAGGTACACATCACCCAAGCTCGCGCCGAAGGAGCTCAAGCGCTGGCTCGACGAAGGGCGACCGGTGACCTTGCTCGACACGCGCAATGATTATGAGGTCAAGCTCGGCACCTTCAAGGGTGCGATCGATCCGAACATCCGCACATTCCGCGAATTCCCCGATGCGGTGCGTCAGTTGCCCGAAGAACTCAAGAATCAGCCGATCGTGATGTTTTGCACCGGCGGCATCCGTTGCGAAAAGGCCGGACCCTTCATGGAGATGGAGGGCTTCAAAGAGATTCACCAGCTCGATGGCGGGATTTTGAAATATTTTGAGGAATGCGGCGGCGAGCACTACGACGGCGATTGCTTTGTCTTTGATCAAAGAGTCGGGGTTGATCCTGCGCTGCGCGAGTCGGGTCATGCGGTTTGCTATGCCTGCCTTGCGCCACTCGATGAGAGCGATCAGGAGGATCCGCGATTCGTGCAGGGGAAAAGTTGCCCGTATTGCTATAAGAGTGAGCCGCAGCAAATGGTCGAGCGCATCGAGGCCTTGGAAGAGGATTTGAAAAAGGTCAGCAGCCCATTGCCCGGATCAATCGCGCAGGAAAATCGCAGACCGTTGAATATCCCCGCGGCATTGGATCGTCACACGCTGTTGGATGCTTTAGAGAAGCTTTTTCCGCAGATTGAGCGAAGCGAATGGGAGGCACGCTGCGAAGCAGGGCGCTTTGTGAATTACGGCGGCAAAGTCCGTTGCAAGGATCATGTCGTTCGTGCAGGTGAGCGTATCCTACAAATTTTCCCGCCGGATGCGGAGCCTGATGTGGCGACCGACATCCGCATCCTGCATCTCGATGAAGCGGTGATGCTGATCCGCAAGCCTGCGCCATTGCCAATGCATGCGAGCGGTCGCTTTCATCGCAACACCCTCCAGCATTTGCTCAACCTCGCCTGTGCGCCGCATGTGCCGCGTCCGGTTCATCGGCTCGATTCAAATACGACGGGCATCGTACTTTTTGCTCGCACGAGACATTTCTGCAGGGTTCTGCAGCGCCAGTTTCTCGACGGCACGGTGGTGAAGCGCTACCTCGTCGGTGTCGCAGGGCATCCTTCAGAAGACAATTTTTCCTGCGATGCGCCGATTTCTGCCGATCCTGACCAACTTGGCACGCATCGAGTCGATGAAACCGAAGGCCTGCCATCGAGCACGGATTTCCGCGTGTTGGAGCGACGCGCCGACGGCACTTCATTGCTTGAAGCCACACTCAAGACCGGTCGCACGAATCAAATTCGGATCCACCTCTGGCATCTTGGATTCCCGGTGCTCGGTGATCCTGCCTATCTCGCGAATGGTGAGCTTGGCGACACGCAGACACTCGATGCCGCTGCCACGGCGATGCAACTTCACTCGTGGCAGCTTTCATTTTCGCACCCCAGGACGGGTAAAAAAATGGAGTTTGAGACCGAGCGCCCAGAGTGGGCGAAGTGATTTATGATGCCTGCGACTGCCCAGCTCCTCCTTCACCGCGGAAGAGCAGGTAGGCACCGGCACTGATGAGCCCGACGGCTGCCGCTCCACCAAGCCATGCGGCCGGGTGTTGTTTGATTTGTTCACCCAGCGCGCGCAGTTGCTCGGCGGAGTACTCCCTTCCAGCAACGATTCGCGTTCTGGCATTTTCGGCGAACTCACGTGCGCCGCCCGCCACGGTCTGGTGTGCGGTATGGGAGACGAGATTGCCGATATCCTGTCGTAGGAGCGAAACATCCTCGCTTACGCGGGAAAGCAAGTTGGCGGCGCGGGCATCTTGATGGGACGATGTGATCATAATGTTTGGTGGTTCGATAAGTCTTCACCATCGACCTGATCCCAAACATTCGCAACCCGCGAACGCTGCGTGAATCACCGATCATGCATGCGTGAATCCCAGCGTTTCAGGCATCGGGAAATTTCGCAGTCACCACCGAGAGAATGTCCGCGGTGACCACATTGAGCGACGGTTCGGCATCGATCACGCATGCAAACGGCTCGTCGCGGAGCGAAAGGAAAATTTCACGGCAGCAGCTCAGCGTGTCCCGTTGTTCGAATTCGTTGGCGGTGTCGCCGCGTGCGCCGATCCGGCCGTGTGCCGATTCGACGCTCAGGTCGAGAATTAGCAAAAGGTCGGGCTGCGGCGCAAATGCCTCGTTGCGCAGGCGGATCTCGCCCGGATCAAACCCGCGGGCACCTTGGTAGGCCATCGTGGAGAAATAATAACGATCGAGAATCACCACCTTGCCCTCAGCCAAGGCGGGTTTGATGCTCATTTCCACATGCTCGCGGCGGTCATTGAGAAAGCATTCGAGTTCTTCCTCGGCCGAAAGCCTACCAGTGGTTGCCGACTCACGAAGTTTTTTGCCCCATGGCCCATCGGTCGGTTCGCGGCTCAAGACCACCTCGCGCCCACGCGAGCGGAACCACTCGGCGAGCCGCTTGGATTGGGTCGACTTGCCGGTGCCGTCGATGCCTTCGATGACGATGAAAAGTCCTTGGCTCATGGGTCAGAGGTAGCGGTGGGTGAGGTGCTTGATGTAGTCCTCGGACGAGGGGGGGTTGCCTGTGGCTTGTTGGATCAGATCGCTTGGATCGAGTGATGATCCATGAGCGTGGATGTTTTGGCGCAGCCATGCAAGCAGGGGTGCGTAGTTGGCCACGGCGATGGCGGATGCGATGTTGGCGTCGCTCTGTGCGCAGGCAAACAGGCTTGCGGCGTGGATGTTGCCGAGCGTGTAGGTTGGGAAATATCCGAGCCCGCCCATCGACCAATGGATATCTTGCAGGCAACCTTCGCGGTCGTTTTTCGGCGTGAATCCAAACAACTCACGGAAGCCGTCATTCCATGCCGCGGGCACATCATTCACGCATAAGCTGCCATTGAGCATGCGGCGCTCGATGTCGAAGCGCAGGAGGATGTGCAGGTCGTAGGTTGCTTCATCAGCCTCGACGCGGATCGCCGAAAATGCGGCGTTGCGGATGAACCGAAGAAAATCATCGAGCGAAAAAGCATTCAACTGCGGGAAAATTTCCTGCGCGACCGGATACCACTTTTGCCAAAATTCGCGCGAGCGGCCGACATGATTTTCCCACAGGCGTGACTGGGATTCATGAATGCCGAGGGATACTGCGGCGCCTGATGGAAGCCCGAAATCGTCCGTGGGAAGGCCTTGCTCGTAGAGACCGTGACCCGCTTCGTGCAGCACTCCGAAGAGCGATGAAGTGAAATCATTTTCGTCGTAGCGCGTGGTGAGGCGTACATCGTGCGGGCCGAGCGTTGTGCAAAATGGATGTGCCGTGGTGTCGATGCGTCCGGCAGTGAAATCAAAGCCAATCGATTCGGCGATTTGTTGATTCAGCTTTTGCTGTGCCGCGACCGGGTAGTGGCCGGCGGGAAGGTTGATGCTTTGTTGTTTCGATTTTTCCACGGCAGCGGCCGCGATCGATCGGATCTCCGGGCGGAGTTGATCAAACAGCGTCGCTACTGCGGCAGTTGAAGTGCCGCGCTCATAGCCTTCCAGCAGCGCGTCGTAGGGTTCGTTGGCATACCCCCAGAGCGCGGCTTTTTCGCGGGCGATTTCCAATAACTCCTCGAGATGCGGCGCGAATGCCTTGAAGTCTGATTTTTCGCGTGCCTCGGCCCATGCGTGCTTGGCCAGCGATGTGGCTGACGATTCGCGGGCGACGAGCGCGGTGGGCAATTTCGTCGCGCGTTCAAATTGTCGACGGAGCTCGCGCAGGTTGGCGGTGAGTTTTGCATGACTGCCCGTGTCGCTGTTTTCCGCATCCTCGAGATCGCGGCGCCACGCATCGCATGTGGCCATATCGTGGGCACGCGCAGCAAGCCATGAAAGCTGCTTGGCGCGATGATCATTGGCCTGCGATGGCATGTAGGTTTCCTGATCCCACGCGATGACTTCGGCGGCGGATTGAACTACCGCCAACTCACGGGCTCTTTCGTTTATGGACATGATGCGAATGATGATGTGGCTTACATCCCGGCTTCAGCGAGGCGCTCGGCCATCTCGGCTTTTTGCAATCCGGCAGTCATTTCCGAAAAATCTCCAGCCATCACGCCGGCGAGATTGTGCGAAGTGAGACCGATGCGGTGATCGGTGACGCGCGATTGGGGGAAATTGTAAGTGCGGATTTTTTCCGAGCGGTCGCCGGATCCGATGAGCGAACGCCGATGCGAGGAATATGCCTGTTGTTGGTCCTGAAGCTTTTGCTCGTAGAGTTTCGAGCGAAGGATCTGGAGGGCGAGTTCCTTGTTTTTGATCTGCGATCGTCCTTCCTCGCAGCGGACATAGATGCCGGTGGGGAGGTGGAAAATCTGAACCGCCGATTCTGTGCGGTTCACATGCTGACCGCCGGCACCGCCCGCGCGGCAGACCTCGATGCGGAGGTCATCGGGCTTGATCTCGACATCGACCTCCTCAGCCTCGGGAAGCACCGCGACGGTGATCGTCGAGGTGTGAACGCGGCCTTGAGTTTCGGTCGCCGGCACGCGTTGCACGCGGTGAACGCCGGATTCGTATTTCATGAATCGAAAGACACCTTCACCGGTGATCTTCAGAATCACTTCCTTGAATCCGCCCACCTCCGACGGGCTGCTTTCGAGGTGCTCGCATTTCCAGCCGCGAAGGTCGGCATAGCGCTGATACGCACGCATCAACTCTGCGGCAAACAACGAGGCTTCGTCGCCACCGGCACCGGCGCGGATTTCGATCAGCGCATCGCGATCTTCATTCGGATCAGCGGGCAAGAGCGCGTATTGGATTTCTTCGGAAAGTTTTTCGATCGATGCCTCGAGCGCCGGAATTTCTTCGGCCGCCATCGCTGAAATTTCACCATCGTCGGACTTCGCGAGTTCTTGGTTTTCGAAGAGTTGTTTTTTCGCCGACTCCAAGCGGTCCCACAGCTCGAGCGTTTCTTTGATCCGCCGGTGCTCGCGCAAAATTTCCCGCGCCCGCTTCGGGTCGGAAAACAAGTCCGGATCTCCCACCGCATCCTCAAGCTCGCCGAAACGGCTACGGTTCTTGGCGATGAGGGTCGAGTAGTCCATGGGGCGTCGCGGATTGAATCGTGGATCGGCGGGGGATTCAAGAAGCAAGGCGGTTGAATGAAATTCGAAAAATTTCAGTCATGACAAAATCCCATTGTTGTCCTTATCGTCCGCCGCACCCAACCCATGAACAAACTCACACTCAATGTCTTAGGCGCTCTCGCACTTGGTACCCAGCTTGCCAGTGCAGCGGAAGCGAGTACCCCGATCGATGGTGGCAACACCGCATGGATTCTGACCGCCACCGCATTGGTGTTGTTCATGACCATGCCCGGGCTTGCGCTTTTTTATGGCGGTCTCGTCCGCGGACGCAATGTGCTCTCGGTGATGGCCCAGTGCACGGCCATCGGCTGCGTGGCGTCGCTGCTTTGGATTGGCGGGCTTTACAGCCTAGCGTTCAAGGGCGATGGCGGCTGGATCGGTACATTCGACCTCAGTTTCATGAAACCCGAGTCGCTGATGCAGGCCGCGCCGAACACCACGATTCCCGAAGCCGTCTTTCTCATGTTTCAGATGACTTTTGCGATCATCACCCCTGGCCTTTATGTCGGCGCGGTGGTTGAGCGGATGAAATTTGGCTCGATCGTTTTGTTCTCCGCGCTGTGGCTCGCCTTGGTTTACGCACCGGTTTGCCATTGGGTCTGGGGTGGTGGTTGGGCATTTGACATGGGCGTGAAGGATCTCGCGGGCGGCATTGTAGTTCATGCCACAGCTGGCACCACGGCACTTGTGCTGGCGATCATGCTCGGCAAGCGCCGCGGATTTCCGCAGCACCCGCACCCGCCGCACAATCCCGGCATGGTCTTCATCGGCGCGGCGATGCTTTGGGTCGGATGGTTTGGCTTCAATGCCGGTAGTCAACTTTCCGCCGGTGCCAGTGCGGGCATGACCCTTCTCGTCACGCACCTTTCCGCCTGCGCGGCGGCACTCGTTTGGTCGCTCATGGAGCGCATCCGCAACGGCAAGTCTGGCCTCGTCGGCATGGTCACCGGTTTGGTCGCGGGTCTTGCCACTGTGACCCCAGCCTCAGGCGATGTCGGGCCGATCGGTGCCATCGCGATCGGCGCGATTTCCGCAGTCGTTTGCTATTTCAGCGTGAGCCTCATCCGTGAAAAAATGCACATCGACGATTCTCTCGATGTGTTTGCCGTTCATGGTGTCGGTGGTATCCTTGGCACTTTGCTGGTGGCAGTATTTGGTCAGGCGTCGATGGGCGGGCTCGGTCTCGTCAAACCCGTGGGCGAGCAACTTACCATTCAAGCGACCGCTCTAGGCGTGACTATTCTCTGGTCGGCTGTCGCGACGGTGATCATCGCTCTGATCGTGAAAGTCCTCATCGGCTTGCGTGTCGATGCCGAGCAGGAAAACGAAGGTCTCGACCGCTCAGAGCACGGCGAAAACGCCTATCCGATGGAGCCTTGATACTTACCGCGTCGCGATCACCTCGACTGTGAAGCCCTTGAGGTAGCCGGTTTCGGGGATCGTGATGAGGATCGGGTGGTCGGCGCGTTGCGAGTGTTCCTGCATAAGGCGCAGGGATTTCTTCGCGTCGACCGAGGCATCGGCGAGGTTTTCGAGAAACAACTCGCGCGAGGCGTGGTGCGAGCAGCAGAAGGTTGAGAGGATGCCGCCTTTTTCTAACAGCTTGAGAGAGCGCAGGTGGATCTCCTTGTAGCCGCGCATCGCGTCCATGAGGGTCTTCTTGTTGCGAGTGAAACTCGGCGGATCGAGAATGATCAGGTCGTATTGCGGCTCGGCGTGTTTGAGGAAATCGAAGACATTGTGCTCGATCACATCGATTTCGAGACCATTGAGTTTCGCGTTGTGGCGAGCGGCCTCGCAAGCGGCAGCTGAGACATCGACCGCGGTTACTTTTTCCGCGCCGGCTTTGGCGCAGGCGAGGGCAAAGCCGCCTTGGTTGGTGAAGCAGTCGAGCACGCGTTTGCCTTTGGCGAGCTTGGCGACCTCGGCATGGGATTGGAGCTGATCGAGGTACAGACCGGTTTTCTGGCCATCGAAGAGGTCGACTTCGAAATCAAGATCGTTGGCGCGCACGACAAATGAGCCGGGATTTTCGCCGTAAAGCATCTCGATGCCGGTTTCCATGCCCTCGGCCCTGCGCGATGGTGAGTCGTTGCGCAGCACGATTGACTTCGGGTTCAGCAGAGCAACCAAGGCATCGCGGATCAGCTCCTTGCGCAGATCCATCGCCAGCGTGAGCGTCTGGACCGAAACATGGTCGCCGTAGCGGTCAATGATCAGGCCCGGGATACCATCCGATTCGCTCCAGACGAGGCGGCAGAGCTTCGGGTCAATTTCCTTGCGTTCGCGGTATTCGATCGCCTGACGGATGCGGCGGGTGAAAAAGTCGAGGTCGAGGTCCTGACGGCGGCGTGAGAACCGGCGGGCGACGATTTGCGACTGAGGGTTGTAGATGGCCGAGCCGAGCGGGCGGTCGCGGAAATCTTTGAGCGTGACCACATCACCGGGTTGCGGATCACCGAAAGTTTTGCGGATTTCAGTGGCGTAAACCCACTCGTGGCCGTGGAAAATGCGCGCGCGGGGAGCTATGATGAGACCTGCCATGGGGCGGGGAATCTGCGGGCCAAATCGGCCGCTGTCGAATGCGAAACCATTCGATCAACACAACTTGTGAAGAATTCAGCTTGATCCCCGGCGCAGGAACCCCTAGCCAATGGCCACCAACTATGGGCCAGCAAATAAATAAAGTCACCAAACGCCGCCGTCGCGCCGATTATCTCAAGCGCAAGAAGGAACAGGCGAAACTCGGCGGAATCGTCAAAAAGTCCGTCGCCAAGAAGGAAACCAGCTCCAAGAAGGAACCGGCCAAGAAAGTTGCCACCAAAAAAGTAGCTGCCAAAAAAGCTCCGGCCAAGAAGGTTGCCAAGAAGGTAGCCGACGAAACCGCGCAAGCGCCGCAGTCGGAGGCGGCTGAGTAATTTTCCACCCGCAGAAAGGCTCGCGCCAAATGATGGCGCGGGTTGACTGCGCGACAATGGTGTCACAGATTTTGCCGTGAGTTCGACATTGAACTACAAGATCGGCAACGAAAAGCTGGTGCGTGTTCTCACGCCGGCTGCTACTCATTTGCGTGGCATTCTCGACAGGCAGGGCAGGCCCGATGGCGCGCTGCGCATCGCGGTGGTGGGCGGTGGCTGCTCGGGATTGCAGTACAAGATGGACCTCGTCGATGGTCCGCGCGATCGCGACATCATGGTGCCAAGCAACGGCGTGAATGTGGTGATCGATCCCAAAAGCGCGCTTTTTGTCAGCGGCAGCGAACTGGATTTTTCCGACGACCTCCAGCAGGGAGGCTTCAAGGTGAGCAATCCGAATGCGGTGGTCACTTGCTCGTGCGGCGAGAGTTTCGCCGCGTGATCCGCTTGGCATTGTCGCGCACCTTCATCATCCGATCGACGCCCCCCATGAAGCCCCGAATATCCATCATCCTGCTCTGCGTGTGTTGGCTGGGCGCTCATGCCGGAGCTGCGGAAAAACCTGCGGCTGACAAGGGGCCTGATCGACTCATCGCGTTGCTGGCCGATGAAAACTTCAAGGTGCGCGAGGAGGCAGTGCTGGACCTGTGGAAACTTGGTGTCGAGGCACTGCCGGCCTTGAAGTCCGCCGCGAAAGACGACGATCCGGAAAAGTCGACGCGTGCCCGCGACATTGTGCGGCGTATCGAACTCGGCATCACGCCCGAGACCGAACCCGCCGTGATCGAGCTCACCGATCGATTTGTGACGGCGACGCCTGAGGAAAAGGCGGTGATTCTCACTCAGTTGAGGAAACGCCGCGCGTGGCGTCAGATGCTGAAACTTTACGAGATGGAAACATCGGCCGATGTGAGGGCGGAGCTCGAAGCGTCGCTGGATGATGTGGCGCTGACAGCGGCGCGTGAGGCGATTGTTGCGGGTGATGCCAAATCGGCGAGGGGGTATCTTGAATTGGGTGCGGTCGACCAAGCCGGGCTTTTGGGCCTTGCGGATTTTTTGCGCAGTCAGGGTTTATTGGATCAGGAGTTGAAAAAAGTCGCTGCGGGTGAGGCCAAGTCCGGTCCGTGGAGGCTCGCGCTGATGCGTGCGGCGGGAAACATGCAGGCCGCGGCGGACATCGCGCGAGAGTTGGGCAATTTGAAATCCGCGGCATTGATGTCCGGAATGGAAGGGGACCCACTGCCGTGGTTGGAGCAGATGCAAAAGTCGACGGATGCACATCGGCTCACAGCTGCCTATGCCGAAGCGGCGGCGCGTTCATGGAAGGGAGAAATTTCGGGTGATGCCGGGCTTGAGGTTTTCGCCAAAGCGCTTGATTCCAAGAGCGGGACCGAACGCGACAATGCGCTCAATGCGCTTCACGCGCTTGGTCGCTTCAAGCTCGCGGCGCCAGCCATGGTCAAGGCCCACCCGTTGATTGCATTTCAGTATTTTGACGCCGTCGAAAAGTCGGGCGATGCGATGCGCGCGATTGGCCTGAAGGAAGACGCATCGGATGCCGAACCGTGGATTGAGGCACTTTTGGCTGAGCTTGAAGGGGGTGGTGTCGAAGATCAGCGCGAGCCTTCGACCGCGATGGAGCGACTTGCGGCCTTGTCGTACTTCAATGAAAGGCGTGGCCTGCACGCGCGCAATGATGCGCTTTTCCTCGAAGCGACCGCCTTGCTGTCGGAGAAAAACTCGGAGTTGTTTGCCAGGCTCGTGAGTAATTTTTTCGGTCGGGGCGAAGTGCCGTATCAAGCACCCAAACTCGCCTTGCGGATGGCGTCGAAATGGGCAGGGCAGGATCAGCAACGATGGAAGGCGCTGGCATCACTTGTGCTTGGCGAGGATGATGTGATCACTGAGTGGTGGGAGTGGCTCGGCGAGCTGGATCCGGATTCAGGCATATCGGCACGCTTTGACGCGATGTTGGTGATTTTCAAAATCCGCAATGATCCCGAAAACATTCGTGGCAAATTTCTGGAGCGCGTGTGGAAGTCGATCGACGATGCGCCGGAGGGCCTAAGGCCCCGATTGCTGGCACGCATGCTGACGATGGGCATCACTGCCTATGACTTGGCGAGTAGTCTCAAGGCCATGGATCGGATGCCGGAAAAAACCCGCGCAGCCATTCCATGGGAAAGCCGCATGGTGTGGCTCTCGGCCGCCAACCGTTGGGATGAGGCGGCCTCGTTGATCCTCGCGCAGATCGACGACGCATCCGATCCGGATCGCGAGCCGTCCCCCGAGATTCATGCCTACGCCGCAAGCAGCTTGCGTCGTGCCGGCCGCGCCAAGGAGGCGGAAAAACATGATCGCTTGGCAGATCAACTCGCGCTGGGTCAAGCGAGCGAATGCCTGCGCGTTGCGAATGGTTACGCCTTCGGCGGTGAATACCTGACTGCGGGCGAGTGGTGGAAGCGGGCGCTGACCTATGCCGATCCGAATGATGATCAGGAGGACTTTGCTTTGTTCGTCAGGTCCTACGCTGATGATGTCCTCGAGCGGTCCGATTGGTCAAAAGCGGCAGCAGCTTTTGAAATGATCAACTCGATCGTCATTGCCGCCGAGCCCCGATGGCAGTCGCCGACCCAATTTTCGCGCATGCGATTGCATGCCGACATGTCGCGAGCACTCGTCAAACTCAAGGCCGACCGCAAAGGCGCGATCGAATTGCTGGAGCGTTGTCACCGAAATGTCATCAGCGACGGATCGCTTGCCGATTATTTCCTGCCCGCGCTTCGCAAGGCCGGGCTCAAGGCCGA
This sequence comes from Luteolibacter sp., assembly GCA_044361475.1. Taxonomy (GTDB): domain Bacteria; phylum Verrucomicrobiota; class Verrucomicrobiia; order Verrucomicrobiales; family Akkermansiaceae; genus Luteolibacter. The sequence goes on from JBIKIR010000001.1 coordinate 27,179, forward strand.
ACATGATCAATGGTTCCGCGCATCATGGGATTACCTTCGCGGCGAGATCGCGAAATTTCCGGATGACGACCACCTGCGCAACACAGCCGCATGGTTTGCTTCGCGTTCGATGCTGGAACTCGAGACCGCCGAGAAAGACATCACATTGGCGCTCAGCCATAATCCGGATCAGGCCGCCTACCTCGACACCATGGCCGAGATCCAATTTGCCAAAGGGAATCGCGCCAAGGCGGTCGAGTGGTCAAACCGGGCGATGGAGCTTGCGCCGGCGGACGATCAGATTCGCCGACAATCGGCGCGTTTTCGCAGCGAGTCCTTTCCCGTGAAGTGACGGAGTTGCAGGATTTTCTTCCGCACGCGGCTTGACATGAAGGCTCGACTGCGGCGGGATTCCGGCCCCATGGCCAAGCTCTCGATTCGCAATCTCGATTTTTCCGGCAAGGAAGTTCTCATGCGCGTGGACTTCAATGTCCCACTCAAGGACGGAGTCATCACCGACGACACCCGCATTCAGGCGGCGGTACCGACCATTCGGCATCTCGTGGATGGCGGTGCGAAACTGGTGCTTTGCTCGCACCTGGGTCGTCCCAAGGGTGGACCTGAAGCCAAGTACTCGCTGGCGCCAGCCGCCGCACATCTCGGATCGATTCTCGGCAAGACCGTGAAACTTGCGCCCAACTGCGTGGGTGCCGAGGCCGCAGCGATGCGTGCTGCGCTTGGCGCGGGCGAAGTGCTCATTCTTGAGAACACCCGCTTCCATGCCGAGGAGGAAGCTAACGACAAAGAGTTCGCCAAACAACTTGCCGGCTCCGCACAAATTTATGTCAACGACGCCTTCGGTACCGCCCACCGCGCCCATGCCTCGACCGAAGGGGTGACCCATTTCATCCCGACCTCGGCAATGGGATTCCTGATGGAGCGCGAGCTTCAGTACCTTTGCGACGAGCTCGAAAAACCGGCCAAGCCTTTCCTCGTGATCATGGGCGGAGCGAAAGTTTCCGACAAAATTCAGGTGATCAGCGCGCTCATGGAGAAGGCCGATGCCTTCATCATCGGTGGTGCGATGGCCAACACATTCCGCAAGGCGCAAGGCTATCACACCGGCAACAGCCGCGTCGAAGCCGACAAGCTCGACCTTGCACTCGAAATTCTTGCCAAGGCCAAGTCCAAAGGCGTCCGCTTTCTGCTGCCCGCCGATACCCGCATCACCCAGGAGTTCAAGGATGGTGCCGCGACCCAAGTGACTGCTCCGTACGAGCAGGGTGGTGAGACACCCGACGGCTGGGAAGGCATCGACATCGGCGATGTCGCCATTCGCGAATTCAGCGAGGAAGTCGCCATGGGCCGCACGATCATCTGGAACGGACCGATGGGGGTTTTCGAAATCGAAAACTTCGCCAAAGGAACCCGTGCGATTGCCGAAGCAGTGGCGCAGGCGACCTCCACAGGTGCCGTGACCATCATCGGCGGCGGCGACTCGGTGACGGCGGTCAACCAGTTCGGCCTCGACGATAAAATGACTTTCATTTCCACCGGCGGCGGTGCCTCGCTTGAGCTTCTCGAAGGCAAGGAACTGCCCGGCGTTGCCGCACTCAACAATGCCTGATTTTAAATTTATCCCCAAACACCGAATCCACACACTCATGAACCGCAAGCCGATTTTCGCCGCCAACTGGAAGATGAACAAAGGAGCCTCCGAAACCGAGGACTTCGTCAAAAGTTTCATCACCAAGATTCAAGGCCTCAACCTTGCCAGCGAGATCGTCATCGCGCCGCCTTTTGTTTCGCTGCCAAAGCTTGCCGAGACGCTACACAGCGCCGGCCAGAATTCCCAAACGATCCAGATCGCCGCGCAGAACTGCTCGCAGTACGATGCCGGAGCCTACACCGGCGAAGTGAGCGTGATGATGTTGCGCGAGTTCTTTGTGCACTATGTGATCCTCGGTCACAGCGAGCGCCGCTCGATTTTCGGTGAGACCGACGAGATCATCAACGCGAAGATGCTCAAGGCCCGCGAAGCAAACTTGAAGCCGATTTTCTGCATCGGCGAGACCCTTGCCGAACGCGAGGGTGGTCAACTCGAAGCCGTGCTGCGCCGCCAAGTCACCGAAGGGCTCAAGGGTCTGGCCGAAAAGGACATGGCCGAAACGGTTATCGCTTACGAGCCTGTCTGGGCCATCGGGACCGGCGTCACCGCGACCTCGCAGCAGGCGCAAGACGCTCATGCCTTTGTGCGCTCGCTGGTTGCCGAACTTTACGGTGCCGACACCGCCGCAAGGATCCGCATCCAGTACGGTGGCAGCGTCAAGCCCGGCAATGCCGCGGAGTTGATGGCCTGCCCGGACATCGATGGTGCACTCATCGGTGGCGCGGCGCTCGAACCGCAGAGCTTCATGGAGATTATCCGCAACGGTTTGGAAAATTGATCGGGTGATCCGAATGGCGTTTTCCCGCTTTCCAGAGTGGCCGGCGGCGGCTAGTTTCACATCCATGTTTCGAGCCTTTCTCAAGGTTGCTCTCATCATTCTGTTTTTGCAGCCATCGCTGCGAGCCGACCATGTCATCGTGGCGGGCGGTCCTGCCCTTCGGAAATGGGAAGACCTTCGGATCAAGGAAGATCAGCACGACCGCTGGTGGGCAAATTTCATCAGGGCATCGACCCTGCGCATGGTAGAAATCCGCAAGGCTTATGGCTCCAATGCGCCATTGGTATGGATCATTTATCGACCATCCTACCAAGCGCGCTCCAGGGAAGACGGCAAACCTTACACGACTTGGATCAGCGAGGTTGCCGCAAAACGAAGCGCGACGCTCATTTGGTTCCATGATTCGGCATCATTCATCCGCGCGATGAACTCACGGCCAAAGGGGTCGATTCAGACCTTTGATTTCTTCGGACATTCAAATCGCCATGCCTTCATGTTTGAATATGGGGCCGACATCATGGCCGCGTCGACCGCTTGGCTCCACGAGCGTGACCTTTCAAAAATCAAGTCCTCGATATTCGCGTCCAACGCATACTGCAAAAGCTGGGGCTGCCACACCGGCGAAAGCATGAGCGCCGTGTGGAAAAGCAAGCTCGGCATTTCGCTCGAGGGCGCGACCGGTGCGACCGACTACCGGGTTATCAGCTTCGGAAAACTGCCGGTTTCACGCGGCAGCTGGCGCCGATAAGCACGACTGTTTCCGAACCGAAAATTTTCACCAATCACCCAAGCCATTCCATGAAACTTGCCGAACTCCAAGAACTCCACTCGCTGCCGTTTTTCGATCTGCTCAAGCGTGCCCGCGAGGTGCACGAGCAATCATGGCCGGATGGCAAGATCCAGCTTTGCACGCTGCTTTCGATCAAGACTGGCGGATGCTCCGAGGACTGTGCGTATTGCTCGCAATCGGCGCGCTATGAAACCGACATCGAGCGTCAGGCCCTGCTCGAGCGCGACGAAGTGATGCAACACGCGCTTGCTGCCAAGCGCAATGGATCGACGCGTTTCTGCATGGGCGCCGCTTGGAAGGGCGTGCGTGGTGGTACTGAGAAGTTTGAAAAGGTGCTCGATATCGTACGCGATGTGTCGGCGCTCAACATGGAAGTCTGCGTGACACTTGGCGAACTTGGCCTCGAGGAAGCGAAGCAACTGCGCGAGGCCGGCGTGACCGCCTACAACCACAATCTCGACACATCGCCCGAGCACTATCCGAACATCGTCACCAGCCACACTTACGAGGATCGCCTGCGCACAATCCGCAATGTGCAGGACGCTGGCATTTCCGTCTGCTGCGGTGGCATCCTTGGCCTGAGTGAAACCATCACCGACCGCCTGCGCATGCTGGAGGTCATTTCCAACTTCAACCCGCAGCCCGAGAGCGTTCCGATCAACTCGCTCATGCCGATGCCCGGCACGCCGCTGGCGAACAGCCCGCAGGTCGACCCCTTCGATCTGGTGCGCATGATCGCCTGCACTCGCATCGCGGTGCCCAAGGCAAAAGTACGCCTCTCGGCCGGCCGCACGAGGCTCTCGGATGAAGTCCAAGCCCTCTGCTTTTTTGCCGGGGCCAACTCGATTTTTTACGGCGAAAAACTTCTCACCGCCGACAATCCGGAAGCGGAAAAGGATCGTGCTCTGTTGGCCAAGCTTGGGCTTTCGACGCTCGAGCCAGACATGTCGCTCGCCGCGCCTGACATAGACCCCAGCATGCCCGCAAGCCCCTCGATCGGTTGCTGCAGCGCGCCCGCAAAATGCGATGATGCCGCACCGGCGAAGGCGGGTTGCTGCTGAGCAATTTGGAACTCGCCCCCGTCAATTGCACAAACCCGTTCTCGACATGGGCAGGGCATGTCCCTAGGTTGGCGCTTCACCCACATACCGCATGAAACACACCATCACATCCGGCGTCCTGATTCTTGGTCTCGCCGCTACCGCCGTCGCAGAGAAAAAGCCTGCAGCCAAATCGGAGAAAGCCACTTCGGCCGCCACTCCAGCCGCTGAAGCACCTGCCAAGCCTAAGGTTGATCCCGCCGCCAACAAGTCCGATGCCTCCTACGCGCTCGGCTTCAGAACGGGCGGCACCTTTGGTCAGCAATTCGGCCGCTTTGGCGTGACCGCTGCCGACCTCGAGCAAGACACTTTCATCAAGGGCTTCATGGATGCTCTGAAAAATGGCAAACCATCGCTCGACGAAGCTCGTTTGCAAGCCGCCATGGAAGGGCTCGGCGCAATGCTTCAGGAGCGTGAGAAAAAACTCGCCGAGGAGAACCTCGCTGCCGGCAACAAGTTTCTTGAAACGAATGGCAAGCGCGATGGTGTGACCACCACCAAGAGCGGTCTTCAATACGAAGTCCTCAATAAGGGTGGAGACAAGAAGTACGAAGCCCCGAAGGATGACAAAGGCCCAGAAAAGCAGTTCATGGTGAACTACAAGGGCACGCTCATCGACGGCAAGGAGTTCGATGCCTCGCCCGCAGGTCAACCGGTGCCAATGACGCTTCAAGTTGTCGAAGGCTTCAAGGAAGCGCTCACCACCATGCCGATCGGTGCCAAGTGGAAGTTGTTCCTGCCTGCCAAGATTGCCTACGGCGAGCAACGCCGCAGCGCCGACATCGGGCCGAACACCACGCTCATTTTTGAACTCGAGCTTGTGTCGATCGAGGACGCGCCAGCTGAACAAGGCATGCCATTCCAAATGCCCCAAGGCGCCGAAGGCGGAGAGTAATTCCCGACCTGATCGAATTTTTCATGGCCACCTGCGCACGTGCGTGGGCGGCCATTTTTTTTGTAGGGATTACTGATCGTGGATGGGGGATTGCGGATCGAAGAAGATGCCGCTTCTTCATTTTCTTCCCCAATGACCTCTTCTTCTCCGCGTCCCTTTGCGACCTTAGCGGCTTTGCGGTGAATCTTTCTTTCAAGAATCGGCGCTGCGGGGCCGCATCGCCCTACCTTTACACGCTTTCCTTTGCTTCGAACTCCGCCTTGGCGCGTTTGCGGCACTCGGCGACGAAGTGATTGCAGGCCTCGCGGCAGAGCAGGGGGATGGCTTCGTTTTCCGGCAGGTCGCCGGGGATGCCATTGAAGCGGCTGGCCACGCTGTCAGCGAGCGCCGTCGCGTCATCGATCTTCCACAGGATTTTTTTCGCGCACTGATGGGCTGGCCCGCAGACCTTGCGTACGAGTTCTTGGGCGCCGTCGTCGCTGATCGTGCGGGCGAAGCGGTACATGCCGGTCTGGCGGTTGAGCTTGTCGCGCAGGTTTTGCACCTCGAGGTCGCCGCGTTGCTGCGCGACGAATAGCCCGAGGCATGCCGGATAAAATTGATCGAGCGCTTGGCGCAGTTGATCTTCGTCATCCAGCGTCATGACCCATCCGCGTTTGAGGTTTACCTGACCTTTTGCAAAGCGGTATTCGCCATCATGTCCGTAGGTCGAGAGATCGCGCGCGGCGGCCGGACCTTCGTAATGATCAAGCCCGCCCAGCGCCGGCTCGGTCGCCAATTCAGCATCCTGCCAATGGCACAGCACATAGGTGTAGCCATAGAGGTCGCTATGGATTTCCAACTCACCGATGCGATGGATGCCGGACCGTATGAAGTGTCGAAGTTGACTGGCGATGGACATTTTTTGATGAAATTTTATTCGATGCAATCAATTGGCAACCAATGACTTGTGAGCTTTGTCAAAATCCGAAACTTGATCAAGGATCACATCGGCGATGAGCCTCTCGGTGCCGATGGCGGAGCTGTAATACAGAGTCTTGCCGCGAAGGTGATGGGGGTTGTGGCGGAAAATTTCACGCTGGCTTGCGGCGGCGCCGACCTCGCTTTCGATGCCAAGCAAGACGGGGATATCTTGGTACGAGTGGAGTCCGTCGGAAATGAAAAATGGCACGACGATCACCTGGTTGGTTGGTGTGAGTTTGTCCCACTCGGCGATGAATGGCGCCTCTTCCATGTAGGCATCGATCACCGAAGCATAGCCAGCGCCCGAAGCAATGATGAGGTCGACCTGATCGCGAATCGCTTTGGTTGAGTTCTGGTTGAGGCCCGTGCCGTGGCCGGTGACGATGAGCGAGGCCTCGGCTGGCTTCACGCCCGGTGCAACTTCCTTGGCGCGACGCAGGAGGAGTTGAGTCATCGACGGATGAACGCCGACCGGCGCGCAGTAATGAAGGGTCTTGCCGCGAACGACGGAGGTCGGCCCATCGAGTCCGAGTTCGCGCGGGATCACATCCTGCGTGAAGTAGCCTTCGCTGATGAAGTCGGGCACGACATAGACCTCATCGGCGTCGATCATGTAAAGGGCCTCGCGCAGGGAAGGTTCTTCTTTCCAAAAGCAGCAATGCACCTCGGCGAAAATCCCGCGGCTGCGGATCTCATCGGCGTGATCGAAGTACGGCGTGGAAGAATCGGGATTTTCCGTCGAGCCATGGCCGACGATGAGCAGGGCGCTGTTTGGCTTGGGCGCAATCGACATGCAGCGAAATTGGCTGTGTTCGGGCGGAATGCAAGCCGTGGGATGAAATGCGCGTTGCGAAATGCGTGGCGGCGGTCGTATGAATGGGCGTGATGTTTGCCCGCATGCGCGTTTGGGATGATGATTTGCCGCGCAGCGGGCCCGAAGCGATGGCGATCGACGAGTGGTTGTTGGAATCATGTGAGGTGCCGCTGCTGCGCATTTACCGCTGGATTGGCGAGTGGGGGAGTCTTGGTTATTTCGGTGAAATCGCGGCGGCGAGATCCGCTTTTCCAGGCCTCCAATGGGTGCGTCGCCGGACCGGTGGCGGTGTGGTTGATCATCGCACGGATTGGACCTACACGATCATCGATCCCGCGGGGGGGCCGCTGGCGAGTGCGAGGGGTGATGAGAGTTATCGTCTGATCCATGAAGCGCTGGCAGCGGCGCTCAGCGAGTGCGGGTTTGAGTGCCATTTGAGCGTGGGCGAGGGAGCCAATGATGCTTCAGACTGTTTTCAGAACCCCGTGCGGCGGGATCTCGTTTCCGCCGATGGCAAAAAAATTGCTGGGGCGGGTCAGCGCCGGACGCAATACGGGCTTTTGCACCAAGGTTCGCTGGCAATGGGCAAAATGCCGGATTCCGGTCTCGTCGAAAATTTCGCCAAGAGACTCGCGCATGAGCCCGAATTTGTGCGGCTGGATCCGCCCATGGAGATGATCGATCGCAAAATCGCCCCCATGTACGGCTGCGATGCATGGACCCATCGGCGTTGAGCCAGCGTGCATGGCAGCACTCTCCGTGCTTGCCCTTCCGGGGCGAGTGGGCATGCTTCGCGGCGCAGTGAGTCTCATCCCGGTAGAGCCAAGCAGGGAAATTTTCGCCGGTCTGGCGAAGCAGGGAAATGTCGTGCCCGTTTTCACCCAACTGGCGGCGGATTTCGAGACCCCGCTTTCCGCGTATTTGAAGATCCGCGACGGCCGGCATTCGTTTCTGCTCGAAAGCGCCGAGAGCACTGAAAAGGGCGGCCGCTGGTCGATTCTCGGCAGCAAGCCAAGACTCAGCTTTGAGGCGCGCGGCAAGGAGATCACGCTGCGCAAAGGCGACGATGTGAAAAACTACCGTGCCGAAGGCGATGTGCTCAGCGCGCTTGAGCAAGAAATGGCCGGCTACCGTCCGGCAGGTCACGAAGGCTTGCCGGTCTTCAACGGTGGAATGGTGGGTTATCTTTCCTACGATGCAGTGCGGCAGTTTGAGCCGAGCCTCGGTGATCCACCACCCGACGCGCTTGGCATTCCCGATGCGGTGTTCGTGCTGGCCGACACGCTGCTGGTTTTCGACCACCGCCTGCGCCGATTGCAGATCATCGCCAATGCCTTCATCGACGAGCTCGATTCACCCGAAGCCGCCTACGATGATGCGCGGACACGAATCGACGCCACCGTCGCAGCGCTCAACCGTCCGCTGCATGTGCCGGCGCTCAATGGGCTTTCCGCCATCGGCGAAATTGATGCCAAGAGCAACACCACGCGCGAGGAATTCGAAGCGATGGTGCGTGCGGGCAAGGAGTTCATCGCCGCGGGCGACATCTTTCAATTTGTACCCAGTCAGCGCTTCGAAGCCGACTTCACCCAATCTCCAGTCGACCTCTACCGCGCGCTGCGATTGGTCAATCCCTCGCCCTACATGTTCATCCTCGAGATGGGGGATTTCTCGCTCGTTGGCAGTTCGCCGGAAGTCCATGTGCGCTCGATCGCCGGGCGCATCGACATTCGCCCGATCGCCGGCACGCGTTGGAGGGGCAAGACGCCGGAAGAGGATGATGCGCTGGCTGCTGATTTGCTGGGCGATCCGAAAGAGCGTGCCGAACACCTGATGCTTGTCGATCTCGCAAGAAATGATGTCGGCCGCATCGCCAAACATGGCGCGGTGAAGGTCGACGATTTCATGATCATCGAGCGCTACAGCCATGTGATGCACATCGTGTCGAATGTCAGCGGCGAACTCGACCCACAGCACAGCGCTTATGATGTGCTGCGCGCAACATTCCCGGCTGGTACCGTGAGCGGCGCGCCAAAGATCCGCGCGATGCAGATCATCAATTCGCTCGAGAAAAACAAGCGCTGCGCCTATGCCGGAGCGGTCGGTTATTTCGGTTTCGACGGCTCGCATGATTCCTGCATCACGCTGCGCACCTGCTTGCTCAAGAACGGCAAGGCCTATGTGCAATCGGGCGCCGGTGTCGTTGCCGACAGTGATCCGACTTACGAATACAACGAAACGGTGAACAAGGCCAAAGGCATGTTGCGTGCAGTGGCATTGGCCCGCACCTTGCAGGAATGAATCCACCCGAAAGATCCGCACGATGCTCCTGATCATCGATAACTACGACTCGTTCACCTACAACCTCGTCCAATACTTCGGCGAGCTTGGTGCCGACATGCGCGTGTTCCGTAACGACGCCGTATCGGTCGACGAAGTGCGCGCGATGAAACCCGAGCGCATCTGCATTTCGCCCGGTCCCTGCACACCAAACGAAGCGGGCATTTCTTGCGATGTGATTCGCGAGTTTGGTGCAAGCACACCGATTCTCGGCGTTTGCCTTGGGCATCAATCGATCGGGCAAGTTTATGGTGGCGATGTCGTGAGGGCCGACCGTCTCATGCACGGCAAGACCTCGCCGATCCATCACAAAGGCCAAAGCGTTTTCGTTGGCATGCCCGATCCTTTTGAGGCGACGCGCTATCATTCGCTCATCGTCAAACGCGAGACGCTGCCGGATTGCTTGGATATCACCGCATGGACCGAAGAAGGGGAAATCATGGGGCTGATGCACAAGCAGCACCCGGTGCATGGCGTGCAGTTCCACCCCGAGTCGATCCTCACGCAGGACGGCAAGCGGCTTTTGGAAAATTTCCTCAAGGTGTGAGGTAAGTGTGCGCCTCTAAGGGGAAGGGACGCCCTCGTCCCTTTTCAGAATTCACTCACGGCATTTTCATCGGCCTCGAGCAAACCATGCTCGACCAGAAACCTGTCAGCCGCACCGATGGTGAGCTCGAAGTTGTGGTGGCTCAGGTTGAAGTTGAAAAATCCATGCTCGGCTTTTTCGTAATCGACGAGTTCGCAGGAATTACTACGCCAGCGGGCCTTGCGGCAAAATGAGGCAACTTTCGCGAAAGGCGCGATGCGGTCGGCCTTGCCATGGAAAAATATCATCGGTGGCAAATGACGACGCAGTAGCCGCAGCGGCGAGTTTTTCTTCGCGCTCAACTCGTCGGGAAATTTCGAAAATGCAGCACTGCCAGCACCGGCGTCGACAAGGGCACTGAACAGGATCAAGGCCTGAGCCCGACAATCGAGGCCATCCACTGGCGCCAGTTCTTGCTCTTTTGGCAGGGTGGTCATCAAAGCCAACAATGCGCCGCCTGCGGCACCGCACACGACAACACGCTCAGGATCGATCTCAAATGTCGCCGCATTATGGCGCAGCCAACGGATCAAATCACGCGCATCCTCGATGGCTTCAAGCGCGCCAGTGCCATGACGCGATGTGGTTCGTGTTTCCGCCGCCACCGTCACTGCGCCGCGGTCGGCAAGGTGAAGGCAGTGGGGGACAAATTGCGCGGGTGAGGGGCTTTCCCAGAATCCGCCATGAAAGAAAACCACCAGCGTCCGCGGCTTGCCGGAGGATTTTTTCGGGAAAAACACATGGGCCTGAATCTCGCCCTGCGGCCGTTCGCGATAGGTGTAGGTCGACGCCCCCTTGAGCATTTCGCGATCCCGCTCCTCGCCGATCGGCACCACTCGATTCACATTTTCCGTCATAGCTCGAAGCATCAAATCCGGCCATACCACAGCCGCTGCAATTTGTTTGTTGTGAAACAGGCCCCGTTGTCCAATCGTTTCGCTCATGAAGTCGCTCACATGCCTGATTTTGCTCATATTTGCCCTCACGATGATCTCGCATGGGCAGGAAAATTTGCAGACCCCCTTGGAGCAAACCTATCGCGCTTGGCGTGAGGCGATGCTGCGCAAGGATTCTGTCACTTGGAGGCAAGTGACCGCGCCACACCGGCAGATGGAAATCAAGAATCGCATTTTGTCGGAAAAACGACCGTTTCCTGCAGCTGTTTTCGATCTTCCCGCCGCGCCGCCAAAAATTGATGGCATGAAATTTCTCGAAGCCACCCAAAATGGTGCGACCGCGAAGGCGTCGTATTTCGGCAAAGTCGATTTCGGCGTGGGCGGCAAATCGGCCGACAACCTGCTGGTGCTTTCATTTGTGCGAGGAAAGGGGATCTGGCTCTACGATCGGGCCGATGTGGTGAATCTGGCGTCCTTGCCGGAAGTCCGCAAAGAGCTGGCAGCCGGCAATTTGAAGTATCTCAAGGAAACGCCCGAAGCGCGTCCGTCGGGCGTCGTACCGCCAATAGCGATCGAGGCCAGACCAGCGAAAACGATCGCAAAAATCTATGTGTTTTGCCCAGGCCGCGAGGTGAATGCACAAATCAACCGGATCAGCCGGCACCGATTCGCCAATGTCCAGGAAGCCGAAATCGTCATCGGAGGCGCGCTCGACGGGCTTAATGATGTCCAATTCACGACCCGCCGACTTGAAGGAGCGACCGGCAAGGAGGCCATCAGCATCCGCGTCTACCTCATGTCCCAAGCGCCCGGAGTCAAACCCATCAAGGTGTACGAATATCAGGCCAAAGAGGGCGAACCCGTCAAGGGCTCAGGCTCCGGACGCTTCGAGGTGACCCCAGCCACGCTGGCTTTTTTGATGGGAAAAAGCAAGTAATCGGCGTCCCAATAGGGGAAGTCAAAGCCTTGCAACCCTTCTTTTTTAATGATTCCGCATTACATACATTGTCACAAGTTGAATAAATCTATTCCATAAGGCCTCAAGTTAGGCAGAATGAAGTTACTGACCGCCTAAGCCAGTCGCAGATGAGCCGGAAATCCAAGAAAGCCAAGAAACACGAGACTGTTGGTGAGCGCACGGCCCAAACTCGGCGGCCCCTTTATCGGATTTACGAGATTCACTCGGAGATTCTCAGCGGATCCTATCCCAACTGCAACGATCTCGCGAAAAAGCTGCAGGTCGAACGCAAGACCATCCAGCGCGACATTTCGTTCATGCGCGACGAGCTCGGCCTGCCTCTGGTCTATGAAAACACGCTGCATGGGTACTTCTACGATTCGGATATCAGCGGATTTCCCGTTTTTCAGACCTCTACCGACGAGCTGGCCGGACTTTTCCTTGCCCGGAATGCGTTGGAATCGGTTCGTGGAACCGCCTTGGCAACCGTGCTTCAGGATGCATTTGCCAAGTTAACCCGTGGCATGATGGATAAAATCCAGTTCTCCTGGAGTGATCTTGATGAGGCCTTTTCCCGCAAGACTCTGGAACAAAAGCCCCGCGACATCAAACGCCTGGGTGAAATTACGCAATCAATTCTAAATCAGCAAGTTACGACCTTTTATTACCGAAAAATTACATCGGATGAAGCCGAGCTTCGAAAGGTGCATCCGCTGCATCTCGGTGAAGTCGATGGCGGCTGGTACCTCATTGCATTCGATGCGGATCGTCAGGCTTTGCGGACATTTGCGCTCCCGCGGATCAATCGCATCAAAGCTTTAAGCATTAAATTCAATCGACCGTTGGATTTTGACGGTAGGGCTTATTTGAATCGGTCGTTTGGAATCTGGAATGTTGCTGGTGACGATGCCCGGCATGAGGTTCGGGTCGAGCTTCGGGGCTACGCCGCGGCCATGGCGCATGAGCGTCGTTGGCACCCGACTCAGGAAACCAAGTTGATCAATGCCAAAGGCACCCGCGTCGAAGTTTGCTTCGAAGTTGGGCGTCTTGAAGAGGTTCTGCGCTGGGTGTTGAGTTTTGGCAGCTGCGCCAAGGTTTTGGCCCCGAAAAAGTTGGCGGATATGGTCAAGCAAGAGATCCGCGCCATGCAGGCGGAGTGATCGCTTGGATCGGCGAGTTTTTGGGATTTCAGGGCTGTTTTCTGGACATGGACAAGAATGCTCCATGCCCCTAGAGTGGCCGCATGTTTCGAACTTCTACCCTGTTCCTCACCCTGGCCATTTCTGCATTCGCCGCCGACGAACCTGCCAAGTCCCCTACCCCCAAACCTGATGCCGCTGCGGTGCCTGTCGAGGCTCCAAAACCAGTGACCAAGCAGGCCTCTGTGCTCATCGCAGGAAAGAAAATCCCCTACAAAGCGACAGCTGGAAAAATCCAACTCAAGGGCGACGACGGCAAGGCACGCGCGTCGATTTTCCATGTCAGCTATGAGCGGGAAGATGTATCGGACCGCACGAATCGTCCGGTGATGTTCGCCTTCAATGGTGGTCCGGGTTCATCCGCCGTATGGCTTCACATCGGCGTACTCGGGCCGCGGATTGTGAACCTCGAAGGTGACGGCACCCGTTCGACTCCCCCTCCCCTTCGTGTTTCGGAAAATCCGCTGAGCATTCTCGATGTTTGCGATCTGGTTTTTGTTGATCCCGTTTCGACCGGCTACAGCCGCGCGGAAAACGAGGTAAAGCCCGCGGATTTTCACGGGCTCAATGAGGACATCGAATCGCTCGGTGATTTTGTGCGCATGTGGGTGAGCGCCCATGACCGCTGGGCATCGCCGAAATATCTGCTCGGCGAGTCATACGGCGGCATGCGTGTGGCAGGCCTGTCGAATCACATGCAAGCACGCTATGGCATGCCCCTCAATGGCGTGATCCTGCTTTCGTCGCTGTTGGATTTTGCAACTCTCGATGCCAATCCCGGCAGCGAAATTTCCCGCTCGGTCTACTTGCCCGCTTACACCGCCGTGGCCCATTTTCACGGCAAGATCAAAGGAGATCGCGATGCGCTCGTGGCCGAGTCGACGCAATTTGCGTATGCTGAATATGCTTCTGCTATGATCATGGGTTCATCGATCATCCCTGAGCTATCGGCAAAAATCGCCGCCAAGCTTGAGGCGCTGACCTCGATCCCGGCCGCGACATGGCAGCGCCACAACCTGCGTATTGATCCGATGGTGTTTCGTGCGGAGTTGTTGAAAAACGAAGGCAAGGTCATTGGCAGGTTCGATGCGCGCGTCACTGCCGATGTGGGAGACAAAACCGCTAGGGTGGCCGAGTATGATCCGTCCTACTCACTGGCCTATGGTGCGTTTTCCACTGCGATGATGGATTACCTCGGCCGCGATATTGGTTATGATGAGGATCGTCCTTACGAAATACTCACGAAAAAGGTAATGCCATGGCGCTGGGATGCCAACAATTCGGTGGTGAATGTGGCCGACCGCTTGTCCTATGCGATGCGTGACAACCCGCATCTCAAGGTACTGGTCATGAGCGGACACAACGACCTCGCAACGCCACCGGAATCAATGGCCTATTCGCTGCGTCATATGCTCGATCTCCCGCAAGCCGCGAGATCTCAAATCCAAACCGTTTTCTACGAAAGCGGACACATGTTTTATCTGAACCCGGCGGACTTGAAAAAAACCCGCGAGGATCTTGTCAGGTTCATCACGGAACCGTCGAAATGAGCATCCGATAGAAGCGTTTCGAAGCGGTTGGTGTATCCGAGATTTCAAGAAGTCCCGCTGAGGCGTTGACTGCGGTATCGACCGGTTGCCCGGAATTGGTCCAAGTGCTCATGTCATCCGAGACTTGCAGCTGGTAGCGGCGGTTGGCAATGGTCGGCATGCTCAGCTTGTAGCCGCTGCCGAATTTCGTGATCGCAAGCTTCGGGTAGCTGTTGATGTCAAAGAGCGTGGGATTGAGGCCGACCAGCCATTCGATGAAGTTCGACATGCCATCGCCATCGGAATCGTTCGCCGCAACCCAATCGGACTGACTCGCGAAATAATCATCCCACCATGAATTTGGAATGCCATCAGTGCTGAGATTGGGCGCTTGGTCATCCACGCCTTGATCGAATCCGAGGGTCAGCAAGTGCGGTCCGGCGCCGGTGAGTTCAACTTCGACCTGGTGCGTCTGCGCCTGGTTGCGGCGGTTGACGGTGGTGAAGCCGGCTCCGGTCACATCGCTGGCGGCATTGTTGATTTGCGGCGCGACGACAAATGCTCTGATCGTATCGGTGCCGTTGTTGTTCACCAGATCGAGACGCCGGCTTCCGGAAACATCGGCCGTGACCTCGTTGCCGAGGTTGGAATGGCCGTTGAGCATGAGGTCGAGCAGGTTCGGCGAGAGTCCGAAGCGGACGAAGAGTTTGCTGTTTGATCCAAGCGAGTAGGCGGCGTTGAGGCATCCGGCCCAGGTGTTTGGCAATGAGATGGTTTTACTGATGCCGTTGCGTGAGAATGTCCATCCGGTGTTGCCGCTGGCGGCGCTGACCGAGTAGTCGCCATTCACGCCCGAGTTTGTGCCGCTGGCACCAGCGACGGTCCACCAGTCTTTGAATCCGCTGGTGCGGTAAGCATTGATCATGGTGCCCGATCCCACGAAGTTGCTATCGCCTTCGTTCTCGGAATCGGTGCCGCTGTACGAGGCGAAGTTGCCAGCGACCTGCCAAACTAGCCCGCTGCCAGGATTGCGTAGCCATGCGGCGGTCATGCGCCCACCCTTGCCCTCGAACACCGCAAAAACGCGACTGTTGTAGAGCAGGTATTCATTGGCACCATCGAGGTCGACATCGGCAGCTTCGGCAGCGAGCGTACTGGCTGTTGCCGTGCTGTTCCAAATTTGCACGCGTCCGTAGATGTTGGCAAAGCGTGTTTGCGATTGGGTGTTGCGCGCGAAATCGGCAAGTGTTTGGCCAACGCCATTATCGACGCTGATGTAATCACCCGTGCTGTACTTGCTGAGGTCGGCATTCGTGGAGTTGTGGAAGGCCGTCTGGAACATTGCGCCGTGGAAAACCGTTTCCGCAACGCGCCGCAGGTTGGCGGCACCGGTATCAACCAACTTGACCGTATTCCAAACCGTGTTGGCATGGCCGCTCTCGCCGACTTGCCCGAACACGGTGCTTGCTCCAAAGGACTGGTTTTTAAGGCCCGGGCGGTTGCTCCCTCCGTGATACCAGTTGTCATAAGTTTCACCACTCGCGTGATCGACCCAATCCTTCGAGACAATGCGCGTGGTGGTGGCATTGCCTTGCGCGACTGTGCCCCAAGTGTTGTAGGTGTTGCCGTCCTGACCTTTGTAACTCACCTGACCCGTGGCAATTTGCTGGGCCGTGACCACGCGGATCCACGGACGACTTGAGAGCCAGCTGACATTGGAATCGTAGCTATTGGCCTTGGTGTTGTTGGCGAAGTCCCCCATGTCACGCCAAAGCGTCACGACCTGATCCTGGACACCGCTGCGCGAGCGGCGTGAGAGCAACTGCCTCACCGCGAGGCTACTGCCCTCGTCGAGGGTCTGGTCGAGATACTCGCTTGTAACATCGTGGATTGGAAAAATTTTCACGCCATTCACCTCATTGATGCGATAGCCCGGAGTGCCGAGCGCCGATGATCGGCCGAACCATTTGAGGAAATGGCGCATCTGATCGGCAAAGGTGAAGTCATAGCCCATGCCATCGATCGTCTGGAGCGTGGTGGAGTCGAGCACGCGTTCGGACGGCCAGAAGACCAGGCGCGATGCAGCATTGGTTCCGTAGATCGTGTCGAGGAACTGCTCGGCCAGTGCTTTGTTCGAGTTGTTGAAGTCCTGCGGGAAATATTTCGTCACATGATCGGAGAAACTTGAGCCGACGAGCGAGACCCGGCCACTGGAAATAAGACTGCGGAGTCGGGAGTTGAAGGTCGGGCCGTCGTTGTTCGGCCATGATCCGGCGCTTGGGTTTTTCGCCCATTGCAAAGCGGACGCGAGCGTTGGGGTAAGGTGCAGCGTGAGCGGTGCGTTGTACGACTCGTGGGTCTGCAAAAGGCGCGAGTATCCGACCGCCGGTGATCCGCTGCGAATGAGCGATTGCGTCACGCTCGACGGTTGGATGGCCTGATTCGCATGAGCCAGCAGCATGACCTTGGCAGACTTGTTGCGGTCGTTGTTCGTGCTGCGGCCAAAGTATCCGGAAAGTTTGCCGTTGAGGCGGATGTTGTCCTGATCCTTCCAATAATCCGAAGCGAGCCAGTCATCGGCGACCGAATCGCGAATGTCATTGCGGCCCGAGATGTCGCCACTGCCGCTGCCTGTGGTGTTGGGCATCGTGGTGAAGACTTGAAAATTGAGCGTGTTGGGGTCCCCCAGCCATCCGGCATCCTTGAGGTGCCTGCGCTCGATGGCGATTTCCACCGCATCGAAGCGGCTCGACCATGCGGCTTCATTTTGACCTCCAAATGCCCGTGACTCGACGCCGCCTTCGGTCACCGGATTCTGGAACTGGGTGGTGGTGTTGGTGGCGAGATTGCGATCGACAAAAATCGAACCGAAATTCTGCCCGTAAGTAGCGACCACGACCTCCCATTTCATGTCCGTCGCGATGTCGACCTCGTTTGGCATCGAGCGCTCGCCAGTCGAGGTGTTGCCGGTGTCGATGACGATGTAGGAATCCACCTCACCCTGCCAGGCATTGGCGGCAAGATCCATGAAGTCGACGCGGAAGTACACTCGACCATCACCACCGGCACTGACATCTCCCCCGTCGCGGAATGAGAAGGCCACGATGTCGCGCGAGCTGTCGTTGCCATTCGTGCGATACACATCGGCACCCTGGCTGCCGCCTTCATTGTATTCGTCCAAAGAAAGCAGATCACCGTGATTCCAATCGGTGAATGTGCCAATCCTGATGCTTCCCTCGCCGGCGGTTCCGCCAATGATGTCAGGCTGCGTCGGATGCGTGCCGCTGGCAAGTTCCTGCGCGTTGGTGAAGCCGTCATTGTCCGGATCCCCGCTCGCGCCATTGTTAGGATTACCGGCGCTGTCGGTGCGTTTGCTGAACGCCCCATCGTCTAGAGGGTCGAGGCCGTATTGATCTTCCCATCCGTCGGGCAAACCATCGCCGTCGCTATCGGCCTTCAAGGGATCCGTTTCACTCCACTGCTCGCCGCTGTTGTGGACACGGTTATTGTTGGTGTCGCCATTGATGGCTCCATCCAAATTTTTATCCTCACCAAATCCATCCTGGAGAGCATCGCCATCCGAGTCGGCAAGGTTCGGGCTTGTCTCAGTCCATGTTTCAAAGCTGTCGATGAAACGGTTGGGCCAGTCGCCGGTGTTGGGACGTGCCGTAGCGTAAGCGGTACGCCCGGCAGTGAGAGGCAGGGACTTGCCATCGCCATCGGTCCAACCGTTGGCGTTCTTGTCCTCGATGCCGTCATTGAGTCCGTCACCATCAGTATCTGCTTTTGTCGCATCGGTCACCGATCCCGCGGCCTGGCGGGTGCGATCGTCGCCTGCGCTTTGCGAGCCCACGCCCGGCACATAGGTTGAGTGCTCGACCACCGCGTAGAGCGGCGGGTCCATGTCACCAATGAAGTTCGGCCTACCATCGCCATTGGTATCAGCATTCGGGTCGGTGGGTGGATTTGCAGCGACGCGCCAACCGACCTCAAGCGCATCAGGCAATCCATCGCCGTCGGAATCGGGGCTTGTCGGCAGAGTGCGGCCGGAGGCGTACCAGACATGCACATCGCCATTGCTCCAAGTCTCGGATTGGGTCTCGGGGAGGTCCTTTTTGTTGGTCTCGGTGATGTCGATGAGCCCGTCATTGTCATCGTCATTCGCCTGATCGCCATCAGCTTCGACGATCTGGCGAAGAATCACGCGGGCGTTGCGGGTGGAGGCGGTTGACTGACCATTGACCGTGGCGCTGGCGGTGAGTAGGTAATTTCCAGCGGCGGTGATACTCCAAGTGTGATCCCAGGTCTTGGTATTACCATTGCTCGTGACTCTTACCCCCTCGCGGGTTCCGTTGTTATTGCTGTCGGTAAACGGCTCGGCTGGATCACGAATGCCATTGCTGTTGAGGTCGAAGAAATTTTCGCCCGCGTCAAAGCTGCCGTTTGAATTCAAATCGACATAAGACTCACCCACATCCCACACGCCATTGTTGTTGATGTCGGTGCTAGCTTCCTGGTCATCCCAAACACCATTGCCATTGGTATCGGTGAAAGGTTCCTCGATCAGCGAAATCGCCGGCGAACCAATCAGATTAAGACTGGTGACTGTGGCACTGGTCTCAACACGGATGGTGTATCTGAGCGAGTCGGCGCCCGCGACATCGGGAAGAATGATTTCGGTCGGCTTGCCATCGGATCCCAATTCGGAGGGTTGAGTGATCCGCACAAAGGGTTTGGTGCTTGGATTGGCTTTCACGAGCCTCACCGCTTCGAGGGAAAGCCCCCTTTTGGCGACTTCCGAATAGTTGTCGGGGAATCGGTAGAGTACGCGCAGCGTGTGAACGAAGTTCGGATCGCTGTTGTAAAGGTTGGGCAAGGGAACGGACAATTCGTGGAATGCATCGTCGGCGCCAAAACTACCGTAGTTGATGGTCCACCCGTCGCGCCCTTGATCGGCGCCATTGGCGAAGAAGGTCATCCGGTTTTTCAGCTCCTCCTCGGTGATTCCTTGGCTGAGTGCCTTGGTGAAATACACCTTCATCGTGTAGTTGTCGTCCACCCGATCGCCATCGCTGCGTGGCCATGCGATGTTGACGCGCTCATCGGGCCCGCGTGTTTCCAAGATGCGGGTGATTTCAGTGACATTGGCGGCGGTCGCGTCGAGCGTGAGATTACGCGACGAGGAGGCTTCCAGAAGCCGGACCTTCATCGTTGCCTGCTCCGTGGCCGGGATGTTGTTGTAACGGAATCTCCATTCCTTCTGATAAGGACTGGTGATCGCAAGGCTCGGTGTCACCTCGGTGGCCTTGGCCCAGCCCTCAGAGAGGGTCGTGTCGTAAGTGCCGTTGCCGTTCACATCGGTAAACTCCTCCGAGCTATCGCGGATGCCGTTTCCATTTGCATCGGTGAAGGGCTCAAAGCCCGCACCATTGCCGTTG
Source organism: Luteolibacter sp. (assembly GCA_044361475.1). Taxonomy (GTDB): domain Bacteria; phylum Verrucomicrobiota; class Verrucomicrobiia; order Verrucomicrobiales; family Akkermansiaceae; genus Luteolibacter. Next base: position 47,113 of record JBIKIR010000001.1, read on the forward strand.
AGTTGTTTGGTGACCGTATCGTTGTTGCCCGATTCCGAGTCGTCGATGTGGTACCAAACTTCCTGCACGGTGGCATCGGTGCGCACCACGATTTCATAGCTCGATCCGCCCACCGTATCGCCATTGTTTTGTGGGAAAGTAACCGCACCTTGCGGTGTTTGGGCATCGTAATAGAAGGTCTGGGTGAAGGTCTGGTAAATCGGTGCCGAGGTGTTGGCATCGCGGTTGAGGAAGGCCCTGGCACGTAGAACATGGAAACCTTCGGAGAGACCGGTCTGCATCGCGAAGGGCCAGTTGTTGTAGGGCTGACCCAAGGTCGGAACCCGCGCATAATCGTTGTGTGGGAAGTGTTGGATCGTTTCCGGATTGAAGTTCTCCACGCGGAAGGTGGTGAGCATTTTCTTTTTGTATGTCACCTCACTCAGTCCCGAAGGCCACCATGAGCTGGCGCCGGTTTTGTAGGATCCGATCTTGTAAGTGAAGGTCGTGCCGGCAGTCGGCTTGGGAATGGTCGCCGAGGCCCACCAATCATTGCTGCCTTCGTTGTGTTTGAAACCAAGCGCGGCAACCTTGGTCGTGCCGCGGCCGATGCCACCCGCGCCTTCGGGAAATGAGCCGTCGGTGGTGTAATAAACAAACATCTTAAAGCCACTGCCAACCGAATTGCTCTTGGCCCAGATGACGATGTTGCTGCCCGAATCATCGAACTGCTTTGGGATCGTGCCGCTCAGACCGCCGACATTTTCTTCTCCGTCGTGATAAACCCACGATGCCTGATTGCCATTCTCCGTGCCGTAATTATTGGCGCTGGCGGGTCCGGGGTTGACGGCGTACGCACCACCAATGGTTTTGACAAATGTTTCGGCACCTGGAGATCCGATTTGGCAGCGTACCGTGTCCTTGGCCGCAAATTTTTCCGGATGCTGGCGATCGACATAGGTCGGTTGTTCGAGGCCTGCCCAGATGTCGCTGAAGACGCCGGGCGGGTGATCGCGGAACGCCGGATCGGTGATGCCTGTCGGCCTTGTGCCATTGAGGTCAACGCCGCCATCCAGCTTGAGCATGATGTTCTCCGCCGAGCCATCGGCCCGTGCGATGATGCTCAGTGGCGAGCCACCCTTCACCACCGGAACGCTCGTCCGGTAGCTGTAATCCTCTGGCGTTGAGCCGACCGGATATCCGCGATTGGAAATGCCGTACGGGTTGAAACTCTTGTCGCCATCGGGACCATCCTTGCGGGTCACCGTGATGCGCGGCACCTCCTCGCCATTTTGGTAAAGCGTGATTGCTGCAGCGGGCCAAAGCGTCGAAAGCTCCGGCGTGCGCCAGCTGAAGATGAAATATCCGCCGGGCGGCACCACGACGCTGCTGAGCTCGCTAGCGTATTTGTAGAATCCGGCTTGCGACGAACCGTTCGGTCCTTCGGCATACTGCCAGAGATAAGCATTCGATGGGAAACTTGAGGTGATGCCACGCGCCTGACCCTGCGCGGTGTTGTCGTTGTACATCGCGACCATCGTGATTTCATCAGCGGCGTTTCCGATTCTGCTGTTTCCAAATTTGTCGCGATTATCGCGGCGCTCGAAGGCAAGATAGTCGCCATCGCTCCAGCGTCCTTGCTGGAGACCGCGGGCAAAGTCATTGTGGATCTTGAGAATGTTCGGAATGCGCGGATCGGCAAACTGACCGAGGAAATTCGTGTTGGCATGACGCGGGAATGCGCCGCCCGATTCACCGAGCGTGGCCGCCTTGTAATACCCGTCGGTGTAAACAAGACCGATGCCATCACGCGTCATGTAAAACGCATGCTGCCATTCTTTGAGTGCTGCGTAGTCGCTGTCGTGGCTGTTGGCGTGCATCACACCGAGCGATGGCGCAAATCCTCCCGCGCCGGGCGAGTCAAGTCCCGCAAGGGTACCCCACGGGCTGGCAAGCACGCCGTTGAGTTTGCTGCGCAGGTCATTATCGACCAAACGCATGCCCGAGTCCCAATAGCCGTTATAGCCCGGTGGCTGGCCCAAGTGCTCGCCGAAGAGCATCGCATCATCGCGACCGCGTTTGTCATCAAAGAGCGAGTCGCGATGATTGCCGTCGCTAAATCCACGCGAGCGGTTGAACTGCCACTGGACACCGCCGAGATAGCCAGCGTCGCTGAAGTCCTTGTTGTTGCCCGATAGCTGACCGAAGAAATAATCCGGCACGTGTTTCACCGCGTCGAGACGCAGGCCATCGGCCTTGGTGCGGTCCATTTTCCATCGGGCGGCACGGATCAGGTAAGCACCGACATCTTCGATGAAGGGTGACCTGTTGGCATTGATGTATTCTTTTGCCTTGAGTCGCAGTTGCTCGGTGGTGGCGCTGGGCCCCAATTCGGCGCGGGCCTGGTCGATCAGCACGCCGAAGTAGGCCACATTTCCGTCCTTGTCCTTGTCGTATTGAGCGGGGCGCTCGAGATCGCGGATGAACGAGTACTTCGGATGATCATCGTTCATGTTTGCCCCGTGGTTGGTATTCGGGGTCTCATGGGCAATGTCGATGAGGTCAGCGAGCCCGAGGTTTTGCACTTCCCACGAACTGCTCCAGTCGCGCGTGTTGTCCCACTTGCGATAAAATCCGTCTTCCGTCCGGCGAAGGTGGAAATCTTCGGGCACCATGCCCGGGTAAACATCGATCGGGGTATCCTCGTTGTAGCCCGGTACATCAAAGGCCCGGTGGTTCATGATGTTGTCGAAATAAATGCGAACGCCAAAGCGGTGCGCCACTTCCATCAAATTCAGCAGATCGGCCTCGGTGCCGTAACGCGTGCGCACGGAGTTGCGCTGATCCTTCGAGCCAAGGTCGAAGGGATCCCAGAGGTCATAGCCGACTGAAAGTCCGCCGGATCCTTTCGTCGGTGGTGGCAACCACAAGGCCGTGTATCCCGCCTCGACCAGTTCGGGCATCTTGTTGGCAATTTCGGACCAGCTGGTATTGAAATACTGCAGCAAGGCCTCACCGCGGGAAAACTGAACGAGCAGTCCGAAAATAAGCGCAATGCGGCGGAGCTGGGTAGGCATCGGATGAGTTGCGTGCAAGTAGGTTAGTTACTTGCTTTGTTAATTTTGCAAATGTCTGCATAAATTCAAGGGTTTAAAAGGAATGAATCGCTCATTGGGGTCCGAAAAAGGGTTGGTACGCGCCCCTTTCCGGACTATATCCCCCATATCCATGAGCGAGCAGACGAGTGAAGCGAAGCGGCCGCGGGTCAATGTGCGCAGGCCTGAGGTCATGGAGCGCGTCGCCGCCGAGGTCGCCGCCCATTTCCACTCGTCGATTGTCGGCCGGATCCGTGAGGCCGGAGGGCGGATTTCCATCGGCAACACAAGCATTCTGCTCGCAGGGCAGTTTGGATTTTGCTACGGCGTCGAGCGCGCGATCGACCTCGCCTACGCCACCCGTCGGGTCTTTCCGGATCAGCGAATTTTCCTGATTGGTGAAATCATCCACAATCCCGATGTGAATCGCCACCTGCGGGAAATGGGCATCGTCTCACTGCCATGGAAAGAACTTACCTCGGATTACGATCAACTCACTGCCGATGATGTGGTGATCGTGCCTGCATTCGGCGCCCCCAGCCATTTCATGGAAAAAATCGAAGAGCGCGGCTGTCAGGTCATCGACACGACCTGTGGCGATGTCATGAAAGTTTGGCGCCGCGTGCGAGGATACGCCAAGGATGGAGTCACTTCGATCATCCACGGCAAGGCAGGTCATGAGGAAACCCGCGCGACCGCCTCACGGGCACTCGGCGATGCCGGCAATGGCAATTACCTCGTCGTCCTCACGCTGGACGATGTCGAATATGTTTGCCGCTACATTCGGAACGGCGGTGACAAGGAGGAGTTTCTCAATCGATTCAATGGGGCCTGCTCGCCGGAATTTGATCCGGATAAGCACTTGGCCAGGGTCGGTATCGCGAATCAGACGACCATGCTCAAGAGCGAGACCGAGGAGATCCAGCGCAGGATCCGTGAGGCGATCGTTGCTCGCGATGGCAACGACTTGGCATTCCAAATGTTCGACACGATTTGCGGAGCGACCCAGGAGCGTCAGGACGCGCTGTTTGAAATGCTGCGCCACCCGATGGATCTGATGGTGGTTGTCGGCGGATATAACAGCTCGAACACCACCCACCTCGTCGAGATCGCCGAACAAAAACTTCCCACCTTTTTCATCCGCGGCGCCTCATGCATCGAGTCGCTCGAACGCATCGTGCATTACGACCTTCACCGCCAGGAAGAGGTCAGCTCCAAATACGCAAGCATCATCGCAAGTGACGCACCGCTCAACATCGGCATCACAGCCGGTGCCTCATGCCCGAACAACCTCATCGAGGAGACCATCCAGCGGATCTTCGAGCTGCGCGGCGTGAGCCGCGAGGAACTCGCCAAAGCCTAAATCACAGGTAAGGCATGAAGGCCTTGTAGACCTCGGGAGGAATGTCGAGCAGGCTGTAATCTTTCGAGGAAACAAAGAGCAGGCTTTGCTTGCCCTTGCCAAGCACCTCGTTGTCGGAGCCGAACACTTGGTGCTCGAGCGTGCAGAACTTCCGGTTGAAGTCGGCGACGCGGATCTTGACCGTGATGGTGTCGAACTCCCGCGCCTCGCGCACGAACTTGTGCTCGAAGGACCGCGTGAGGATGTAGAAATGCGTCGTCTTGAGATCGAAGTCCGGCATCGCGGCGTTGAAGAAAAGCTCGCGGGTCTTGCCGACGTACATGCCGTACATACCGAAGTAGACATTGCCGACCGAGTTGGTGTCGGCATAGGTCGCGATGGTCGAATAGACAAACCACTTGCCTTCGAAGTGGCCGGCGATGTCATGCATTCCGCTCTCTTGCGGCGCGACAACTCCGCTGCCGGCGACGACATGCGCGGTCTTGGTAATCGCTCGAATCGCCGGAATTTCCGAGGCGGCCTCCATCACCTCACCTGCCTTGGCGCTTACGACCCGCAGAAGGTCGGCATTGAACACCAGCCAGATCACATACACGAGTGGCAGCAGCGAGCCGAGCACCAGCAAGGAATTCGCACCGGTGCAGTAGCCGAAGGCAAAGATCACCAACGATATGCTCGCCAGCGAAAACATGCGGATTTGCGGCAGCGGTTGCTGCGAGTTCGGCACAAAACAACGAGCAATCGCCAGCGAGGCGTAACCCACAAAAAACGAGGCGTAAAACACCATGAAGTACTCAAGCTCGAGGTTCGCCCAAAGGCTGATCAGCGTCGCGACCGCGATCAGCATGAAACTCGGGATCGGCGATTCGAGTATCCGCTTGGGGATCATCCCGAGCAGGACATTTTCGTTTTTGGCGAAGTTCAGCCCAAGGAACCACTTCAAGGCGATGTAGCCGCTGTCGATGGTGGTGAGGGCGCAAATTCCAAGAAAGGTAAAGTAGGCTGCGGGTAGCAATCCGGCGCTCATTTCGTCCATCCGGTCGATGTAGGTGACGATGATCTCATGCGCGTATCGGAACCCGTCGAGTCCGGTCGTGCCAATCGCCGCAAGGCCGCTTTTGCCCATCACCCATGACGCGAGGCAGCCGTGTACGATGAGCAGGATGAAGAAAATAATGCCGCCAAAGATATAACTCGCTCGAATCGAGGTTTTCTCGCGGTGCATCTGGATTGCCCGCTGCCAGTGTTGAAGATCAAGCCACGGCCCAACCAACAGGCCAACAAGAAATGGAATGACGAATCCTGCTAGGTTTGGACCTTCCCATTGACCCGTGCCTTTGAAACTCCAATCGATCCATGGCCCCTGATCCGGGTGCAGACCCACAATCATGCGGATTACGCAAAACAACACGATTAGGCCAAGAAACGCATGCGCGAGCTTGATACGCTGGATACCGAACTCCTCGCCGAAGAGGCAGCCGGCGGCAAGAATCACGAACACGACCATGCCGAGGTAAAGGGCATTTAGCCCGCCGGTGAAAAGTTGGATCGGCCCGAAGAGGTACTTTGTGAGCGCGAAGACCGTGAGCCCGATCGCCAGCAACTGATAGAGGTAAAAAATCAGCCGAAAAGGTTTTGAGAATTTCTCAAAGAAAATTGCCAGAGATTCCTGACCTCCCGCATGGCGGCGCGCCACGATGTGAGTCAGAAAACCAAACAGCATGAGCCCGGCTGCATTCGGGATCGCGAAGCAGAGCAAGCCTTTGAGGCCAAACATGAAGGTGACTTGAACGCTGAAAAACAGGCCCAGTCCCCACATCCACGCCAATGCCACGGAGTTGCCCCAGAAAAATTCGTTGATGCGTCGTAAATTCATCGGAATGAACAAAGAACCCCTAATCCCGCCGGGCGGCAAGCCGTATTGTTGGGGCTTCCACACGATTGAACCGGAAATCGGCCGCCGCGACGCCCGATGTATTTCACGAGTAAGCCATGCTTTGCTGTTGATGGATACGATTCGGCCCGTTTAAATAGCGGCTCTCCCCGCCCCCTTTCCCGAACCAACCCCTTTCCCAATGATCGAAAACATCCGCAAATACCAAGGCCTCGTCCTGTTCTTCATCGCTATCGTAATCATATCGCTGGTAGTCGGCATCAAGGACGATCTGTTCAGGGGGGGCGCAGGAGGGCAAGCCGTGTACCGAATCAATGGTCGCACCTACAACGACAAGGAGTTCCAGCATCTCGGAACCGGAGCCTTTGAACTTGTGGGAGGTCTTGCCCGCGCTGGAGACTTCAGCCTTTACCAGTTTCTCATGGGGCTCGCCCAAGATGCCACCAGCCAGGATGACGCCGCCGAGCAGTTTTTCGTTGGCCGCATGATCCTGCGCGAAGCGAAAAACGAGTTGGGCGTCCACCCCGGAGATGCGGAGATCGCCGATTACATCCGCAAACTGAAGGCCTTCAGCGACAAGGATGGCTCCTTCAATCAGCAAACTTACAACAACTTCATCGAAAAAGGCATCGGCAGACTAGGCATGACCGAAAACGATCTGCGCGAGTTGGTATCGGATGCCATTGCCTCGGAGCGTATCAACAAGATCATCGGCGGCGGTCTTACTATGAACAAGGATGCGGTGAAGTCCGCCCAGGCGCTCGACAACCAACAGATCAGCGGATCCATCGCCCGCCTCGACCTCGCTCCTTTCGAAGCCGGCATCAAGCCCACCGAGGAGGAAATCAAAAGCTACTGGGAAAACATCCAGGACGCATTCATGACCCAGCCGCAGCGCAAGTTCTCGTACCTCATCCTAAGCCCGAAACCCGCCGCTCCGAAGCCGGCCGAAACGATCTCCGACGCGATGCTCAAAGACGAGGATAAGAAGAAAAAGGAACAGTCGAAGGATGCGGCTGAGAAGGAAGAGAAACGAGTGAATCAAAAGGAGCTGGATACATTGGTCGACAATTTCGCGGTTGAGCTTGAAGAACAGAAAGGTGCCGGATTTGAAGAGCTTGCCGCGCAAAACGGCTGGACCGTCCAGACGACGGACATGTTTTCCAAAGACAAGGCCCCCAAGGAGCTCGATTTGAAACTGCGCTCCACGAGCTCTAACGGTAAAGTGGTCGACGAGCTTTTCCAAATCGTCGCAACAGCCGACCCGCTTTCGAAAATCACCCAACCCATCGCCGTCGGCGAAAACCAATGGCTCGTTGCTCGGCTTGATGGTGAGGAAAAACCGCGCGCCAAGACCTTCGAGGAAGCCCGCGAAGAGGCTCGCTCGCGGTTTGTGGCGGAGAAAGCCGCCGAGGCACTCAAGAAAGGCTCTGGCGAGGCCATGGAAAAAATCAAAGCTTCACTCGCTGCGGGCAAATCATTCGCTGAGTCCGCCAAGGATGCCGGCATCAACGCCAGCCATGTGAAGGAGTTCAAAAAAATCAAAAGCGCCACCCAGCCGAATAAGCCGGATGCCGAGAGCGAGCCGCGCCAGCTTTTCCAAAGTGCTTCGAATGTCGACCCCGGTGCTCTCGCCGATGTCATCACCGAGCCAAATCGCGCATTCATCGTGCATGTCGCCAGCCGTGAGGTTGAGAAAGCCCCGAAAGCCGAAGATACACTCAAGGCCCAGATCGAATCGAGCTCGATGCAAAACGAAATGCTCGCGTTCAGCAGCTGGCTCAAGGAGCGCACCGAAGCGGCGAAGGTCGAATCTCTGATCAAGCGCTGATCCAGCGGCGCTGATCATTTCATACGAACCCATGGCGGAGGACGAAGCACTCGATGCCCTCTTCGACGATGCCAATGGTCACTTGGCACTCGGCGAACTGGATGAAGCTGTGGCCCTGTACCGCCGCTGCGTGGAAATCGACCCCGATTGCTTCGACGCATGGCACGCGCTCGGCATGGGTCTCATGAAGACCGACAAGCTCCGCGAAGCGATTGGCTGCGGACTCAAAGCCGTGACCCTGCGGCCGAACGACCTCCTCGCGTGGACCAGCCTTTCGCAGATGTATGTGCGCGATGGCAACATCCCGGAAGCGGAGTCGGCAAAGGCCAATGCGCGCATCCTATCGCTCGGCGGCAAAGTGGTGCGCTGATCCCCTCTCACGCCGATTTCAAGGCGGAGAAATCCGCACATGATCGATCAGGCGCACATCGTCATAAAACACCGCCGAGGCAAGAATGCTTGGGCGCTTGAGATCATTGACCGCTTGCAAGCTCTCGGCATCGACCAGCATGAGATAATCGATTTTCAAATGCTCCGACTCCCCCAGCCGCTTTCTGGCGTGGCGAATGATCGCATCGGCATTGTGCAATTTTGCAGCTTCATTGAGCGCTCGGAAAATGCAGGGCGCGTCTTCACGGTGGGTTGCGCTCAACCGCACGTTGCGCGACGAGAGCGCGAGTCCGTCCGATTCACGAATCGTTGGTGATTCGATGATTTCCACCGGCACATCGAGATCGCGAACCATGCGCCGAATGATGGCGAGTTGTTGGAAATCCTTTTCACCAAACACCGCCGCATGGCATGCGCTGAGCATGAAGAGTTTCAGTACCACCGTGCACACCCCGTCGAAGTGCCCGGGCCGCGCCGCGCCGCACAGGGAACGTGAAAGTGAATTCTCCGTGACGAGCGTTGATCTGTCATGAGCATACATCTCACGAACATCAGGCACGAAGACCACATCGACCCCGGCGGCCTGACACTGCATGAGGTCGGTTTCGAGCGGTCTTGGGTAGGCCTCGAGGTCGTCCTCGCGGTCGAATTGGATCGGGTTCACAAAAATTGAAACCACCACCACCCCATTCGGCCCGGCCTCTTGCCTCGCATGCTTCATCAGGGCCAGATGACCACGGTGCAGCGCGCCCATCGTTGGCACCAATACGCGCCGACCCGCGTATTGCTCATCGCCGAGTAAAATTTCCCTCAATGCCGATCCTGTGGTCACCACCTGCATGGCCTTACCCATCGCCGCTTTTCTTCGCACCCGCAATTTCTAACCGAGAAAAATGTCCGTAGGGTCACAGCGCTCAGCGGTTTGCGGCATCTTTGACCTGCTCACCCTCGGCCCGCTCGAGCAACCAGTCCTTTTCGCCACGCAGCCACTCGAGCTTCACGCGAAACGGGCCATCGGCGATCCGCATTTCGGGGAACTCGACCTTTGTCTGCAGGGTCATCTCCACGCTGGCCCGCTTGCCATCGATCTTCACATGCTCAAAGACCGGCTTGGAAAAGCGACACTGCAAAGCATGCTGGCAGATACTCGAAAAGGCCGATTCCAATTCCTCGCGCGCAAAAGTACCGTTGGCTTCTTCGGGGGTCGGCGTGTAGACCTCGACCTCGGCCGCCAGAAACGGATGAAGGCTGTACACCGCTAAAGCGCGGGTTGTGGGCGGTTTTCCGAGATCGATCGTGAGCACTTCGAACAATGAAATGCTGCGTCTTTTGATCACCTGTTCAGGAGAAAACCACCATGCCGCCGACAGCACGACGATGATCGATGCGATACTGATAAGCACCCGCTTTTTCATGGCGCGGACTTCCCTTGATTCGGGTCATGGAAAATGCGGATCCGCGCCTTGTCGGAACCGATGAGATCTTGCGCGCGGATGAGTGCCGCACGCGTTGAAAGATTCGGGTTGCGCGGATGCGAAAGGAAGAGATTACTTTCCCCTTTGGCACGATTGCAGCCTTCCTGAAGCGTCAAGAGAACACCGGAGTTTCTCAAAACACGATACACTTCCCGCGTTGCGCCGGAAACGATCAGATGCAAGCCCTTGCCACGCATGAACCGGATCAAATCCTCAAGCGCCATGACGCTGGTGGCATCGAGATGCCATGCGTTCTTGAGCCGTAGGATGATCACGCGAACATCGGGGTCGGCGACAGTCCGTTGGATCTGCGTGCGAAAAAGCTCGGCCGCGCCGAAAAAAAGGTCGCCTTCGACATGTACGATCGAGATCGCCGGGATCGGCCTACTGCGTTGGGAATCTGCCACCTCGCGAAGCTCGCCACCTTCGTCGAATCCGTACTCAACGAGCTGCGGTCGACTGGCCTTGCGCAGGAACAGCGAAATCGACACCGCGACGCCGATGAAAATGGCCACATACAGCGGCGCGAGCAGCGTCGCCACCAATGTGCAGATCAGCACCAACGCATCGTCGCGCGTCGAATGCATGCAAATGCGGATGGCACGACGGTTGAACAGCGAAAAGGACAAGGCAATGACGAGTGCTGCGAGTGCCGCCTTGGGTACATATTCGATCAGCGGCAGCCCCCAATGCGCGGCGCTTGCGATAAGCAATGTGAACGCCAGCGTGTAGAGGCCGGAATAAAACGATGAAAAGCGGGTGCGGGCACCGGATGCGTCGTTAAGCGAGGACCGAGTCAGTGATCCCGAAGCGGGCATGCCAGAAGCGACCGATACGGCGATGTTGGCCATGCCTACGGCAAACATGTCTTGGTTTGTTTCCGGTCGCTCACCCGATCGCGATGAGAGGTTTTTCGACATCAGTGAGTTTTCCAGGGAGGCAACAAAAGCAAGCGCGCAAGCAACACCGAAGAGTTCGGAGAGATCCTTGAAAAATCCCGTGCGAATCACATTGGGTAGTCCAGGTGCAAGATCGGCAAAGGAAAAAGTATGGAAGGTTTCAACTCCCGCAAAAGGCCCAACCCGTTGGCGGATCAACACCCCGAAGATCGCCGATGAAATGACAAGCGTGATCGCAAAGATCGGCCACGCAGGACGCCATTTGCGCAATCCGAAGAATACCCCGAGCGTGACGAGCCCGATCAGCGTTGGCACCCACTGCACATGGCCGAGGGCTTTCACCAACTCGATGACGAAACCAGCGAATGTTCCGGATGATTCGGGATCGATGAAAGGACCCAATCCGAACCATGGCTTGAGCTGATTGACGATGATGAGCACCGCTGCGCCGGAAATGTAACCGACCATCACGCTGCGCGACACGTACTGCAGGAGGTCGGCGATGCGCAGCATCGAACCAAGCACCGCGATGATGCCAACCATCGCCACCAAAAGCGGGACCAGTTCGCCGCTCCTCGATCCGAGATCCGGGTGGGTTGCAAAGAAGCTGAAAAGCATGAACGCCGTCGCATTCGTCGGTCCAAGCACGGTGAGTCGCGATGAGGCAAACAGTGGAGCGACCATCGCCGCCACTGCGGAACACACGATGCCGTACACGATGGGCAAGCCGGCAATCGCCGCATATGCGATCGATTGCGGCAGCGCGAGCATCGTCACATTCGCCGCAGCACGCGTGTCGGCGCGAAGTTTTTCAACAGAGTAATTTCGTAGCGTGGCAACAAACGGCGCAAGCGTGATGCTGCGCTCACCATCGCGAGAAAATGTCCCCTGCGATTTTGTGCGGATTTTTCGAAACAATTTCATGGATTGCGTTTCATTTGAAACGCGCGCGTCGGAACAGGTAGAGACCTAAAATCACGCAAATGACATTGGGCGACCACATGACGAGGTTGGCACCCATCACAGAGTCAAAATGTTCGGCAAGCGTGGTGATCACGAAGTAAAACGCGGCAATCATCAGGCTTAACACCAATCCGCCAGAAGTTTCCCTCCGCCGCGACACCAGCCCCAGCGGCACCGCGATGAAGGCAAAGGCCAGTGAGGCAAAGGAAAATGAGAAGCGTTTGGTGATCTCCGTACGCATTTTGACGGTATCCGATTTGCGGGCATTTGGCATCGCGCTGATGGCGGCGCGAATCTCCTCGTTGGACATTGCACCGCGCGATTTGCGCCGCTGCTTCGGGTCCTTCAGATCGATCAACAACGGCTCGGCCTTGCTGGCGCAGATCGGCTCGATCGTACCGTCCTGTTTGCGCGTTTCGAAATACGCGTTTTCCAACTTCATGCGCAGCTGGCTCTTCTCATGGTCGACCGTCAAGGCCGCCCGCTCTGCATGAATGTAAACGCGGTCGCCCTTGCCCGGCTCGGGGATTTGATAAAAGTGAAATCCCCGCACCCATCCGCCGTCCTTGCGTTCGATCAGCGCGCGTGAAGTGGCCTGACCATCGTCGCGAAAGTTTCCCTGCACAATGCCGGGCCTGAGCAGCGAATCTGGATCTCGCACCGCCTGTTCGTAGAGCAGTTCCTGGGTCGATGACTTGAGTCTCGGGTAGATGTTCACATTGAGCCACAGGCAGAACATCGAGAGTGCGGCACCGATGGCGAAAACTGGCAATGAAAGCCGCGAAAGACTCACCCCCGCCACGCGAAAGGCCGTGATTTCCTGATCAGATGAAAGCCGGCCAAATACGAGCAACACCGCCGAAAGAAATCCCCATGGGATCGTGTACATCAGCGATAGCGGCAACACATTGAGTGCGAACCGCAAAACGACCTCAGGCGGCGCGTTTTGATCGACCAGCAGTTCCTCGATCTTCTTGAAAAGATTTCCGAGCATTAACACACAGGCCAACACCGCGACAGCGGTGAAGGTGCCGATCAGCACCTGCTTGGCTATGTATCGATCGGATATGCGCATGTCGCTGACAAGTGATGCGAAACATCGGCGACGATGTCCAGTAGCAAGCACCGCGAGGCAGCCGCGCGCCTGGTGAACTTAGGCCGGAGTCGGCAGCTGGATGCGGCTGATCTCGCGCATGATGCCGCGGGTCTCGTTTTGCCAACGATTGAGCGCCTTGCGGGAAAGCTGCACGCGCTCGGAGATCGCGTTTTCTAGCTCATGATAGTTCGCCGCGAGTTTTTCGACCAGCTCGTGTACCTTGTCGCTGGCACGCTGGCACTGCCCCGGTTGCTGTTGTTGGCGAATCTCCTCGAGATGAAGCTGCGCCCAGCGGCGGGCCTCACGCATCTCGGCGAGCAAAATTTTGCTGTCCGGCACGCGGCGCAGGCCATCGGCGAGCCCCAGTTTGGAAAGCGTCCAGATCGTCCACTTGGATGGATCCCACTGCCATGGCTTCACGCCGTTGCGATAGTCGTGTTGGAACTCGTGATGGTAGTTGTGGTAGCCTTCGCCAAAGGTGAGGAAGGCCATCACCGCGCTGTCACGCGCGCTGTGGTTTGTTGAGTAAGGCTGGCGCCCCACGGTGTGGCAAAGGGAATTGATGAAGAAAGTGCAGTGCTGAGCCACGACGATGCGGGCGATGCCGGGGATCAGAAATCCGCCGAGGGCACCGATCCATGGATCCAGTCCTTGCGAAGCATTCCACGCATAGCCCAAGGCTGATGGGATGATGATACCAACGACAAGGCCGATCCAATGCACATAGCGGTACTGCCACATGACCCACTTGTCCTTACGGAGGTCGTTGACATTGTCCATTGGCGGCTCGGGGTTGAGCTTGAACATGAGCCAACCAATGTGGGCCCACATGAAGCCCTTGGATATATCGTAGGGGTCGCCATCATGGTCGACATGCTTGTGGTGGCGGCGGTGGTCGGATGCCCAGTCGAGGCAGGCGTTTTCAAAGGCGCAGGCACCAAAAATGAGGGTGAAAACCCGCACCGGCATCTTGGCCTTGAAGGCAAGGTGCGAAAACAGACGATGATATCCGACCGTGATGCTCATCATGGTGGCAGTCAGGTAAAAGAAGAAAAGGGCCACCAAAAACCAGTTGGCTCCATGGTGATAAAGATAAACCGGAAGGCCAAAAAGGGCGATCAGGGCGGTGCCGATCAGAAACGAGCTGGTTGTCCAGTTGACTCGGTCAAAGGGGATGCGATACATGTGCTTGGATGATGGGGCCACTAGGACATGCGTAGTCGCGTGCCGCAGGCTGCGCGACCATAAAACGCGAGGCCCGCTCCCCGCAATCCCGCATTTTTCTATTTTTCCCTACCGATCCGACTTGACATGGCGGTCCGATCTACTAAAAAACCCGCCCCCGAACAAATTCGGGCCATACCAAACAACCAACAAACGACGCATGCGTGGAGTGAATCTGAAAAAAGGCGAACCCGTCGACCGGGCTCTCAAGCGGCTTAAAACCAAGCTCGATGCCGAAGGCATTCTCGAGGAAATGCGCCGCCGCCGCGCCTTTGAAACCCCCACTGAGCGCAAACAGCGCAAGCTCCGCTCCGCATCGAAGCGCAACAAGATCCGCTGGCGTTACTCGAACGCACCGGCTGTCGCCGCTGCTGAAGCCGCCGAGTAAGCATTGCAACAAATCATCGATTTACCCCGGGCCTGGACCGCATTTCGGTTCAGGCCCGTTTTTTTGTCACAGCATGCCAGCATTTCCCCGCGCCCTGCGGTGAATTTGATTCAACCCGGGAGGTATTTCGTTAGGATTCGCATCGATGACAATCGAGCGCGTTTTTGTGGGTTGGGATAAACCATTTCTTGGTCTGGCGGCGACTGAACTACTTGCCGATCGCGATGCCTTGCCGTCGACCTTGGTGATTGTGCCAACCTCGCAGGCAGGCCGACGCTTGCGTGAGGCGATGACCGAACAGGCGGGCGCCCTGCTTTCGCCAAAAATCGTGACGCCCGGCTCTCTACTCAGGACGCCGGCCCCCACGGTCGCCGTCGAATGGATCGAACAACTCGCATGGCTCGAGACCCTCGAAGAGATCGATGATTGGTCCTCGTTTTCTGCCTTGCTTCCCGAGCCGCCCGAACAAGGTGGATCATGGGCGGAGGCCATGGCGCTGGAGTTTGTGGCCTTGCGCCGATCGCTTCAGGAAAATGGTCTTACTCTCGAGGCTGCCGCAGCGATGTTGGGTCAATCGATCGAAGCGGAACGCTGGTCATGCCTCAAGCGACTCGAAAAAAACATGGAGTCCAAACTCCGCCAATGGGGCTATGAAAGCCGTAGCCGCGTCCTCGCGCGTGGCATCTCGCTGCCCGGCGACATCAGCCGCATCGTTTTGGCAGGCCTCTCCGATTTACCGCCAATCCTGCGCAAGGCCTTGCAAGAGTCAGCACTGCAAAAAATCGCATTGATCGGCGCGCCTTCCGACGAGGCCGAGCTATTTTGCGAATTCAGCACCCCACTGCCCGCATGGTCGGAAAAAATTTCAATCCTGCCCGAAGGCGATCACGGCTCGGTGTTGTTGGTCGCCGATTCGAAACAACAAGCCACCGAAGCGCTGCGATTGGTCGCCGAGGCCTGCACTGAATCTCCCGAACTCGCGATCGGCAGCGGCGATGCCGGCGACGGCGAAGTACTCGCCCGAAGCTTCAGCGAAAATGGTTGGTCTGCCTTTCACCCCGGGGCACGCAGCATCGAGACCGGCATCGCACGCTGGTTTGCGGTCTGGTCGCAATGGCTCGCAAAGCCCGATCTGAAGATCATCACCGATCTGCTCGCACTGCCGGAAACTGAAGCACTCGTTGGCGGGCAACGCGCTGAAATTGCCGCCGACCTTGCACAGCTTCGCCACAATTTCATGATCGTCGGCAGCGATGACCTCCGACGCTTGAGTCATGAAAGTTCGCCGCTGCGCGAGCATGAAAAGCAAACGGCAAAGCGACTCTTGCCCGCTCTGCTGTCATTTGAAAAACATCGCGATGCCTTTGTGCGTGATGGTACCGACAACGCGATCATGGCCATGCTGAAATTGATCGCCGAGCGCGAGGAAGCCCCCGGGCCGGAGTTTGCTGCGATGCAGGAATTCATCGAGCATGCCACACCGTTGATGAGCCGCATGAAACGCAAGCCGGATTTCTGGGTCTCGCTGATGCTCTCGCAAATCCCCTCGCCCATGCCGAAACCGCCTGAAGACCGCGTGATCGACATTCAGGGTTGGCTTGAGTTGTTTTTCGAGCCAGGCAAACACCTCGTGCTCTGCGGCATGAATGAAGGCCGTGTGCCGGCCGCCATTTCCAACGACCCATGGCTCGGCGAAAACGCGCGTCAGTGGCTCGGCCTCATCACCGCGAACCAACGCGCCGCACGCGACGCATTTCTCTTCCGCTCGATGATCGAGGCCCGCCGCCAGGGCGGACGCGTCGACATCCTTTGCGCAAAATCAGGCGCACGCGGCGAAGCGCTTTTGCCCTCGCGGCTTTTGCTCAACACCACGCCCGAGGAACTCCCGCAACGCGTGCAGAGCCTTTTCAAAGAAATCCAACCACCCGAATCCTCACTCGTATGGCAACGCGATTGGGCATGGCAGGCACCGCGCCACGCGCCGAAAAACAAAATGGGTGCCAGTGCCATGCGCGCATACATCTCATGCCCGTTTCGCTATTACCTCAAATACGTCTGCGGCATGAACGCGATGGAGCCCGAGCGCAAGGAATGGAATGCTCGCGAGTTCGGCAACATACCGCATTGGATTTTTGAAGAATTCGGCAAAGATGCCGTTGCCAAGGAATCGACCGATCCGGAATTCATCAGTGATTGGTTTTCCTCGCGACTCGATGAAGCCGTCGCCCAGATCCACGGCAAATCACCAGCACTCGCCATCCGCATCCAGACCGAAGCCCTGCGCCAACGACTCCAATGGACAGCCCAGATCCAGGCGGAACAACGCGACATGGGATGGCAAATCATCGATGTGGAAGTCCCAGTAGAAATCAAATTGGGAGATTTCAAAATCACGGCAAAGATCGATCGCATCGATCGACATGAAAAAACCGGCGCGCTTCGGGTGGTGGATTACAAGACAGGCAAGGTCGATCCGGTGAGGCTGGCACACATCAAAAAAGAAAGCAGCCGCAAGGAACGCCCCGCCCATCTCGCGGCGGATGACTGCCCGCTATTTTTTATGCTGCCCGGAAAAACCAAACCCGAACCCCACCGCTGGATCGACCTGCAGGTAGCGCTTTATTCGCAGGCGGTAATGCAAAACCAACAAACGCTCGCCTACCCGGCTTATTTCCATATCGGCGCGACCAAAAAAGATGTTTGCATCAGCGAATGGACCGACTTCAGCCAAGAGGATCTCGACTCGGCGATGAAGAGCGCCCAGTGGATCGCTAATCAAATTCAGGCAGGCATCTTCTGGCCGCCAGCGGAAAAACCCACCTACGACGACTTCGCCATTCTCTCCTGCGGCAAACCGCTCGTCGATGTCTGCAATGAGCCGTGAGGCTGACGATTGGGAAACGGTAAGCGTCAGGACCCGTAGGATTTGAGAAGAGCATCGGCTTTATCCGGTGCAACACCCTCGTGGAAATCGTCGTTGACCATGCAAACCGGCGCCGTGCCGCAGGACGCAAGACACTCGGCGAACTCGACGGAGAATTTCCCGCAAGGCGAAACGGAGATCGGATGATGATGCGAGTCGGCCTCTGTGCGGTCGATGCCGGTCAACTCGCACAAACGCTCCATGAGCTCGTAGGATCCGCCCATCGCACAGGACAGCGTGCGGCAGACGCGGATGTGAAATTTCCCCGGAGCCGATTGACGAAAACCGGGATAAAACGTCACCACCTCAAGCACCTTGATCGGTTCGAGGTCGAGCTTGGCGGCAACCCATTCGATCGCCGGCGCGGAGATGAATCCGAAATGATGCTGCACGATGTGCAGCAGAGGCAATGTCGCGGACCGCTTGCTCGCCGCGTAATGCGCAATTCGCTCATCCGCTTCGGCCTCAAGCTCGGGCGTGACCGCAAAGGGTGGATAAAAATTTGTGCCGGGGTTCTCGTGCGAGGCCACAGATTCTTCGAGTGATGAGGCGGACATGGAAAAGATGCGGTTGGCGGCGAAAGGAAATTCAGACGAATGATCAACGATCGCACTCGCCCATGACGAAATCGAGCGAGCCGAGGATCGCCGGGATGTCGGAGACCATGTGACCCGGTAAAAGTTTCGAGACGATCGAAAGGTTGCAGAACGAGGGGCTGCGGATCTTGAGGCGGTAGGGAACTCCCCCACCCTTCGAGTGAATGTAAAATCCGAGTTCACCCTTGGGATTTTCCGCTCCAAAATAAACCTCTCCCGCCGGCGCGTCGATGCCCTGCGTGGATACAATGAAGTGATGGATCAACTCCTCCATCGACATCATCACGCGCTCCTTGGCGGGAAGCATGCTCTTACTATCGGCAAGGTTCACCGGTCCGTCCGGCATGCGATCGAGCACTTGACGGCAAATGCGGATCGACTGACGCATTTCCTCCATGCGCACCAGATAGCGTGCGTGGCAGTCGCCTTCATCCATCACCGGAATGTCAAAATCGTAGTTTTCGTAACCAAGATACGGGTTGTCCTTGCGCAGGTCGCGGGCAACACCCGACGCGCGCAGGTTGGGGCCCGTCATGCCCCACGCAACCGCCGATTCCTTGGTGATGGCGCCGACTTCGATCATCCGGTCAAGGAAGATCTTGTTGCGGTCGAGTAACTTGGAAACCTCGCTGATCGTGATCTCGCACTCGTTGAGGAATTTGCGCACCGATGCCTCGAAGCCCGCAGGCATGTCGCGAACCTGACCGCCAACGCGCGTGTACGAGGTGGTAAAGCGCGCACCGGTGAGCTGTTCGCAGAGGTTGTAGACCTTTTCGCGTTCGGTGAAGGTATAGAGAAAAACCGTCATCGCACCGACATCCATCGCGCAGACACCAATGCCCAGCATGTGGGAGGAAATGCGCGCCAGCTCGCAGCAAAGCACGCGCAGGGCCTGGCCCCGCGGCGGCAGCGTCCAGCCCATCAGTTTTTCCACCGCCAGGGCATAGGCTACATTATTCGCCAGCGGCGCGAGGTAATCCAAGCGGTCGGTGTACGGCACAAACTGGTTGTAGTGCATGTTTTCGGCGATCTTCTCATCGCCGCGATGAAGAAAGCCCACATCGGGATCGGCCTTGGCGATCACTTCGCCATCTAGCTCGAGCACCAAGCGCAAAACCCCGTGCGTGGCGGGATGCGATGGCCCCATGTTCAGAACCATCCGCTCGCCAACGAGATCGTCCGTCTCGGCATGATAACCTTCAACAGCCTGGGCCGCGCGGGCCATGGTGTCCGGAGCCTCGATTTCGTGGGTGCTTATGCTCATGAATTGCCGCAGGAGTAAGCACCCAAAACCACCGACTTCGCAAGGGGTTTGTGAAATTTTCTCACCTCAGCGACACGCTCCACAAAGGGCAAAATCACCACCGCCCGCACACCCACGCCATTTCCATCTCGCATTACCCCATGACCGTGCTTTGATCGCCTCCATGCGCACCTACCTTGTCATGACGATCCTCGGCAGCGATCGCCCCGGCCTCGTGAATTCGCTCGCCGAAACCGTTGCCCGCCACGGCGGAAATTGGCTCGAATGCCGCATGACCCGACTCGCGGGGCAGTTTGCCGGCATCGTGCGCGTCGAGTGCCCCCACGACCATGTCGATGCCTTGCTGCGCGAACTGCAATCCCCCAGCGGCGACCCCGGCCATTCGGGCCTCACCGTGCAAGCCGCTCGCGAATCCGCAGAACCACCCCGCCCGCAAAGGGCGATCGATGTGGAGGTCGTCGGCAATGACCGCCCGGGCATCGTTCGCGAAATAACCGCGGCAATTGCCACCGCCGGCGGCAATATCGAAGAGCTCTCCACCAACCTCGAAAGTGCACCGATGAGCGGTCACCCGATGTTCCGCGCAAAAGGCACCGTTTCGATACCGGAGTCAGTGGACGTGGGCAAAATCACCGCCGCAATCGAAAACCTCGGCGGCGACCTCAGCGTCGATATCACGGTCTAATCCTTAAATCGCCGGTCAAAACGGCCAGACCACCGGGATCAGCAAACAGGAAACGATCCAGCAAATCAGGTTCAGCGGGATCCCGACCTTGAGGAAGTCGACAAAGCGGTATCCACCCGGACCATAGACCATCATGTGCGTCTGATAACCCATCGGCAAAGCAAAGGCAGTCGATGCGGCCACGGTCACCGCCATGATGAACGGTCGCGCACTGACATCGAGCTCACCGGCCAATGTCACGACGATCGGAATCATCATCACCGCCGTGGCGTTGTTGGACAAAACTTCGGTGAGTAAAAGCGTGAGCAAAAACACCGACCACAATAACACGATCGGCAGGTTTTCCGGCGCAACAAGGTGTTCAGCAAAATTTACCAAGCCCTTGGCCAACCACTCGGCCGTACCGGTGTTCTGCATCGCCATCCCAAGACCAAGCAATCCGTAAAGCATCAGCAAGACCTGCCAGTCGATGCTCGCATGCGCCTCGCGCGGCGTCATGACCTTCATCCACAACAGAAACAAGGCCCCAACCATCGCCGCATAGTGAATCGGGATGCGCGGAATCCACGGGTAAACCCGCCCAAGCACATCGCTCAGCGTCGCCACCAGCACCACGCCAATCAATACACCAGCGGAAAGGAACATGTGCGAACGCTTGTGCTGACGCTCCACCGCCGGCGCATGCGTTTCGGCCTTGTCGGTCATCACGAAATCCCGCGTCGCCTCGAGCGCGTCGAGGTTGTTCTTGGCGGTGATCACCAACAGGGTATCGCCTACCTCCAGGTCGAGGGTCGCGATGCGATCGGTGATGTTCTGACCATTGCGATGCACGGCAAGCACCACGCTGTTGTATTGCTGACGAAAGTCCGACTCCGCGAGCGAAACTCCGATGAGCGATGAGTCATCACGGATGACGAGCTCGGAAACAAGGCCGTCGATCTCTGAGAGCGGTTCCGCGCCGATCGATGCAAACAAGGACTCTGCCTTCGCCACACCACCGCGACGGCGGTGAAGCGCAACCAGAAAACGGTCGTTTTTCTCCACCACGATTTCCGACAAAGGCTGCATGACACGCGCACCGCTGCGCCGCACTTCCATGATGTGAATGCCCTCGGCGCGGTTTGCCAGAGGCGTCTGTGAAAGCGGCTTGCCCACCATGTTGGAGTCGCCACCGATGAGCAGATGGTAAAGCGGCGTGGTACGGGACTCAATCTCAAGGCTTCCCGTGATCGATGAACGGGCAGGGATGAGCTTGGGCCCAAAAACAGTAAGGTAAATGACGCCTGCAATCGCCAAAGGAACTCCCAGCGGCGCAAGCTCGAACATCGACATCGGCTCAACCTTAAGGTCACGCAACGCACCGTTCACCAGCAGGTTGGTCGAGGTGCCGATCAGCGTGCAGCAGCCACCCAGAATCGAAGCATAAGAAAGCGGCATCAACAGCCTCGAGGCCGGAATGTCCTTCGACCTCGCGAAGCCCAGCGTCACGGGCAGAAGGATCGCGACGATCGCCGTGTTGTTCATCCATGCGCTGAAAAATGACGTCACGGCCGAAAACGCAAAAATCGCCGTGCGCGTGTTACCCGACAAACGGTCGCGCATGAATATGCCAATGCGGTCGACCGCCCCCGACTTCTCGAGCGCACCACCGATCACAAACAAACAAGCAATCGCCAACGGCGCCTCGTTCCTGAAAACAT
The DNA here is from genome assembly GCA_044361475.1 of Luteolibacter sp. Classification (GTDB taxonomy): domain Bacteria; phylum Verrucomicrobiota; class Verrucomicrobiia; order Verrucomicrobiales; family Akkermansiaceae; genus Luteolibacter. The sequence goes on from JBIKIR010000001.1 coordinate 68,878, forward strand.
CGACCATCTTGGTGGCATCCACCAAGCCGAGCGCCACCACCAAACACAAAATCGACAACGCCAAAACATCAGGTGCCGCCCACTCGCGAATGAACGCCACAAGGGTCAACGCGATCACGGCCAAGGTCAGTGCAATTTCCAGTGTCATGTTGGGTTGGAGAAACGCAGACCCCATGAACAGCCCTCGTCGCTTTGGCAAGCGCAAGTTTGGCCATCAACAACCATCGCGGCTTGCGGAAATCATCAAAAATCATCCTAATTCCCCCCGATGCAACGCCCGCGGATCTCCACAAACCTTGCAATCTCCGCTGATGGCAAAATCACCTCGGCCGATCGCCAACCCTCGGGCTGGACTTCAAAAAAGGACCATGCCCGCCTCAAGGAATTGCGCCAATCCGCCGACGCCCTCCTCGTCGGCATGGGTACACTCATCGCGGATCGCATGACCCTCACCTGCCCGGATAAATCGGAGCAACCACTGCGCTGCGTGATCTCCCGCGGCCGCACAATCGATCCCGAACACCCGATTTTCCATCGCGCTGGCGGCCCGATCCATCTGGTGATCACCGGCAAAAACCTTCCGGCGATCGACCCGCTCATCACCGACAGGCTCAAGATTCATCACATGCCGCTCGAAAAATTTCTCGAGCACCTGAAGACCAAACTCAACGTGCGAAACCTCCACTGCGAGGGCGGCGGTGAACTGATTCGCTCACTCGCCGAAATGGATGCGATCGAAGAATTTCACGCGACCCTCGCCGCACACACAATCTTTAGCGGCGTGACTGCCGCCACGGCCACTGGCGCGATCAATGAATATTTACCGAAGAGCATCACATTCGAGCTCAACCACTTCGACCCAGATGCCACAATCGGCGAATGTTTCCTCAGCTATAGCCGCAAAGCCGCAGACCGTACTCAATGAGCGGCCTTGTGATCCTCGGCGTGATCATCGCCGTGAGCATGCTTGTCGGAATGACCCGAGCCATGCTTGTGAAGCTGCTTAGTGCCGTTGGGGCCCTCGAACTCATGACGCTCGCAGGAAATTCCAACGAGGCAGGTCACCACCAAAATAAGGGAGGAAAAGCATTTCATCGCGCCGCTTCATACCTTGCCGCCACCGAAAGGCAATCCCGAAGCGATGGAAAAAACCGCAAAAACCGAGCTCTCCACTAGGCCCACCACATCACGCTTTCAACCAATCCGCGACCCGCGCGGCCGCCCTCGACTCCACCCCCGGCTCGCCCAGCATCGCCGCCACACCAGCAAGTCGCTCCTGCATTTTTGAGGCAAGCTCGGGCGATTCAATCAAGCGCTTGAGCTGCTCCGCGACCTTCCCAGGACTAGCATCCGATTGCACCAACTCCTCGACCACTCGCTCACCGGCGATGATATTGACCAAGCCAATGAACTCAATTTTCACCAGCAATTTGGCTAAAAAATAAGTCAGGGGCGCGACCCTGTACACGAGACAATACGGAATTCCGAGACAAGCCGCCTCAAGCGTCGCCGTGCCACTGGCAATCACACCACAACCCGCCTGTCGCATCAGTTTATGACTCCCGCCGGTCCTGACCTTGATCCACCCTGCCGCCCCAGCCCCCTCAATCAGACCGCGGATTTTCACCGCCAGTTTTTCCGTCGCCGCAGGTACCTCGAAATGCAGATCGGCACGCCAGCTTCTCAAACGACTTGCTACCTCAATCATCATCGGGAACAAACGCGCCACCTCACGCTCACGGCTACCCGGAAACAAACCCACCAAACGCGCATCCCTGGCAATGTCCGCAACAAGCACTCCCTGAAGCTGATCCACCAAGGGATTGCCCACAAAATTAGCCTTGAGACCGGCCGCTTCAAAGATCGCCACCTCAAAGGGAAACAAACAAAGTACCTCATCGAGGATCCGCGCCATTTTCGGTATCCGCCGCTTGTTCCACGCCCACACCTTCGGGCTGATGTATTGAATGATTCTCATCCCCGGAAATTCCCGCCTCACGGCCTCGGCGAAACGCAAATTGAACCCGGGATAATCGATCAGCAAAAGCACCCCGGGGCGGAATTCCCGCAGCTCACCCAACATCCGCGCAAAGCGCTCACGAAACCATCCGTACTTTTTTAACACCTCCCAAACCCCCATCACCGCGGCATCCTCCACCCAATCATCTATCCCCCCACCCGCGACCCTCACCATCTCCGGACCACCCGCGCCACGCACCTCAAGCCCCGGCCGCAGGGCCAGCAACTCACGCAAAAGCCCCGCGCCATGCGCGTCGCCGCTCAACTCGCCCGCCACAACATACAAGCGCTCAACCATGGCCGCGAGCCTACCGACCGCCGTTTGGGCTGACCATGAAAAACACCGCTGTCATGCCATTCGGGGAAAATCCCGGCCCGAGTGGACTTCCGCATTGATATCCTCCCGCCCGGCCGCTTTGATCTCGTCAACGAACCACTTCACAAGCTCACCCCATGCCCGAAGACACCACACCCTCAATCGCCCCTCTCGCAGAAATCAATCTCGGCCCCAGCAAGTTCGAGCAGTTCCTCGAAAACAATCAAAAGACCCTCGCCATTCTGCTCTCCGTCGCGGTCGTGGCCATTGCCGTTTACATCGTGACACGCGGTGTGAATAAAAGCCGCGAGCAAAGTGCCGGTGTAGCCCTCAGCAATGCCAAGAACGCCACCGCATTGCAGGAGGTCATTAGCAATCATGCAAATACCAACGCTGCCGCATCGGCAAAACTTCTCCTCGCCGACATGCAAGCAGGCGAAGGGAAAACGGGTGACGCGATCAAAACACTGCAGGACTTCATCGCCACCAACACCGATCATCCCGCCAAACCCACCGCCAGCGCCAAACTTGCGGCTAAGTTGATGAGCGAAAACAAAACCGCCGAGGCATCCGCCATTTTTCAGGATCTCGTCTCTGATCCCCAAGCACGCTACATCGCACCCTACGCGCTGATCTGCCTCGGCGACATCGCCAAGGCCGGCGGCGATCCGATAAAAGCCGAATCCTTCTTCAACCAAGTGAAAACGGAATTTCCCGAAAGTAGCTTCGCCAGCTTAGCAGCCGAACGACTCGCCACGGTGAAGACCAAACCACCGGTCGAAGTCGAGCCCCCGGCACCGGCACCCGAACCGCAAAAAGCGAGCCCGGACCAAAAATCTGCAGAGCCCGCCGCGACTCAACCCGCTGCCGAGAAGAAACCCGAATCCACGCCCGCAAAATCCAACAAAAAGGACAACAAAGCGAAAAATTAAGGCTGGAGAAAAATTTCACGGAACACATATTCGCATAGCCTCATCCCCGCAATCCAACCAACTCCGCACCATGTTCAAAAAAGTCATCGGCCAAGATCAAGGCGAAGCCGCCCGCTCCACCACTACCTCAGCACCGGACGCCCGCCCCACGGATTCCGCCATGCCCGCTGCTCAATCCGCTTACTCGGCATCCGGTTCATCCTACAGCTCGCAAACCGCCGCACCTCGCAGCACTTCACCCCAAGCCACACGCAATGTGCTTTCCTCCGATGTGGAAATCAAAGGCTCGGTGAAGTTCACCAACGATCTCGTCATCGACGGCAAAATCGAAGGCAACATTTCCTCCGAAGGCAACCTCACCATCGGTGAAAATGCCCGCATCAAGGCGGAAATCAGCACCGCAACGATCATCGTCTACGGCAAGGTGCACGGCAACCTCACCGCCACCGACCGCGTCGAACTGAAGGCGAGCGCCGAAGTCGTCGGCGACATCAAAGCAAAGACTCTCTCGATCGAAGCCGGCGCAATCTTCGTCGGCAAATCCACGGTCGGCACACCCGCCCAAGGCGCAGGTCAAGCAGCCCCCGCCGCCACCTCTGCGGCAGCTAAGCCCGCACCGTCACCGACCGAGCTTCCGAAACAAGGCACCCTCGCCGGAACCATTTCCTGATTCTGAAGCCCCGCAACTCCCGCACCAGACGCCATGGCCGATGAGCCTCAGCGCCATCGCATCCGCATCGAGTGCCCGGAATGCGGAAACTCCCAGTTGGAGCCGGCCATGGTGGTCTCCACCCAATGCCGGAATTGCCGGGCAGGCATCAATGTGATCGATGGCAAAGGCGTCGCGCGAAAAACCAGCACGGTGCGCGTCGCGAAGTCGCCACCCGAGACCATGCCCGAGCCGGCCACGGCGCCGCCCGCACCATTGCCGGTAGCGCCCCCCAAACCCACCTTTCGCGAAACCCTCCAACGCCTACTCAACCCACCGGCACCACCACGCGAACTCACCTGCTTCGCCTGCCACCACCACTTCACCGCCTCCGGCAATGCGCAATCAAGCCAATGCCCGAAATGCTGCGGCTACCTGAGCCTGCTCGACCACGAAATCACCACCCTCTGGGAGCGCAGCATTAAAACCTGCGGCAATGTGATCATCCGCAAAAATGGCATCTTCAATGCGGCCAGCCTCACCTGTCACCACCTCACGCTCCTCGGCAGTATCCATTGCCCAGTCGTTTGCTCCGGCGACCTGATCATCCGCACACACGCTAAAATCAACTATCCGGTACGCTGCCGCAACCTGATGGTCGAAAAAGGCTCACGCGTGGAATTCCTCGGCACAGTACATGCGGAAACCGCCCGCATTCACGGCAATGTTCGCGGCCAACTCACCTGCACGGGCCAAGTCACTCTCGAAAAACGCTCGCAATTTCACGGACTTGTCCGCACGACTTCGCTCGTGGTGCAATCCGGCGCCCATCACTTCGGCACGGTCGAAATTATTTCCGCGGACACCACCGCACCCCAAACAATCTAACAGTCCCGCCACCACCATGAGCTCACTCGACCTCAAGCAGGAAATCCTCGACCTCAAAAAATCACGCAACGCGGTCATCCTTGCCCACAACTACCAGTCGGCGGAAATCCAGGATGTGGCGGACTATGTCGGCGACTCGCTCGGCCTCGCCTATCACGCAAAGGAAACCAACGCCGATGTGATCGCATTTTGCGGCGTCCATTTCATGGCCGAAACTGCCAAGATCGTGAATCCGGAAAAAATCGTCGTCCTGCCCGACAAGGACGCTGGCTGCTCGCTCGAGCAATCATGCCCCGCCGAGCAACTCGAAGCCTTCCTCAACGCCAACAAGGAAAAGAACTACTATGTCATCGCCTACATCAATTGCTCCGGCGCGGTGAAGGCACTCTGCGATGTGATCTGCACCTCGGGCAACGCAGTCAAAATCGTCAACAAGGCCCCCAAGGACCGACCCATCCTTTTCGTGCCCGATGAAAACCTCGGCGCCTGGGTGATGGAACAAACCGGCCGCAAAATGGACCTCTGGAAAGGCAACTGCTATGTCCATGTCGAGTTCACACGCGAGTCGATCCAACGCATCAAATCGGAATACCCCGACGCCCTCGTCGTGGCCCACCCGGAATGCACCCAAGCGGTCAGACTCCTCGCCGATGAAGTTTGCTCGACGGAAAAAATGGTCGACTACTGCAAAAACGCGCCGGTCAAAAATATCATCGTCGTCACCGAAAGCGGCATGCTCCACCGCCTGCGCAAGGAATGCCCGGACAAAAACCTCATCCCCGGCCCCACCGACCGCTGCGCCTGCGCCGACTGCCGCTACATGAAAATGAACACTCTCCAAAAACTCCGAGACTGCCTCGCCAATCTCTCACCCCGCGTGGAAATGGACGAGTCCATTCGCAAACGCGCCGAAGCACCGCTGCTCCGCATGCTCGAACAATCGAAGGCCTAATTTTTCACCCACACCCGATCCCCATCATGTCCTGGCAAACCTACAACCAATCCATCCTACGCCACCCGCAACTCGGCTTCTCACTCGACCTCTCGCTCATGGAGATAGGAGCCGACTTCATCACGGGCATGACGCCAAAAATCAACAAGGCCTTCGATGACATGAAGGCGCTTGAAGCCGGTGCGATCGCCAACCCCGATGAAAATCGCCGAGTCGGTCACTACTGGCTGCGCAATGCCGATCTCGCACCGACCCCCGAACTGCGCGAAGCAATCACCGCGCCACTCGCCGATCTGAAAAAATTCGCGGCCCAAGTTCACTCCGGTGAAATCACCTCACCTTCAGGTATACCCTTCAAACAACTCCTTCTCATCGGCATCGGCGGTTCGGCACTCGGCCCGCAACTCGTCGCCGAAGCGCTCGGCACTCACGCCAAGCTGCCGATCTTTTTCTTCGACAACACCGACCCCGCCGGCATGGACGCAGTGCTGGAAAAAATCAAACCCGTCGGCCTTGCCAACACACTCGTCTTGGTCATTTCAAAATCCGGCGGCACACCCGAAACCCGCAACGGCATGCTCGAAGCCGAAGCGGCATGGAAAGCTGCCAAACTCGACTTCGGCAAGCACGCTGTCGCGGTCACCGGCATTGGCTCGAAGCTCCATCAATACGCCACCGCGCAAGGATTCATCACCAGTTTCCCAATGGAAGACTGGGTCGGCGGTCGTACCTCTCTACTCTCAACAGTCGGCCTCGTTCCCGCCGCACTTCAAGGCATCAACATCGATGAACTCCTCGCCGGCGCCGCCGCCATGGATGCGGAAACGCGCAATAGCGATGTAAAAACCAACGCCTCGATGCAACTCGCCCTCGCATGGCACCACGCCACCAACGGCAAAGGCGAAAAAGACATGGTGGTCCTCCCCTACAAGGATTCGCTCGTGTTGTTTTCCAAGTACCTTCAGCAACTCGTCATGGAGTCGCTCGGGAAGGAACACGATCTCGACGGCAAGGTGGTCAACCAAGGCATCGCGGTCTACGGCAACAAAGGCTCCACCGACCAACACGCCTATGTCCAACAACTGCGCGACGGCGTGAATAACTTTTTCGCGACCTTCATCGAGGTCCGCAAAGGCCGCGATGGCAAAAGCATCGATGTCGAACCCAGCACCAGCTCGGCCGATTACCTCCAAGGTTTCCTGCGCGGCACCCGCAAGGCGCTTCACGAGTCCGGCCGCAAGTCACTCACGATCTCGATCCCCGAAGTCAACCCCTTCCAACTCGGCCTGCTCATCGCGCTGTTCGAACGCGCGGTATCATTCTACGCCTCGCTGGTGAACATCAACGCCTACCACCAACCGGGCGTGGAAGCGGGCAAAAAAGCCGCCGGCGTGTTTCTCGAAATCCTGAAAAATGTCCGCGCGAAACTGACCTCCTCGCCCCAAAACGCCGATCAAATCGCCGCCGAAATCAAGGCGGATGCCGAGGATGTCCACCACTGCCTCGTCCACCTCGCCGCCAACGGTCAGGCAAAAGCCACACAAGGCGAAACCCCGGCGCTCGATACCTTCACGGCTTAGAGCATCACAAACGCCATGGCGGGCGACAAAATCCTAGCCATCGGCCCCTCGCCTGTTAGATGTCGGAGTGCAACCCATGAACTCCTCATCCGACAAATCCGACATGGCCCTCTTCTGGGGCTGCTTCATCGCGCTCATCACAACGAGCTACGCCTTCATCAGCCGCATGATCCTTTGCGGCGGTGATTTCATCGGCGACTTCGGCCTCGACAAAGTTGCCGTCGGCGAACTCCAAGGCGCTGGCATCTGGCCCTTTGGCATGAGCATCATCCTGTTCAGCCTGTTCATCGACCGCATCGGCTACAAAACGGCGATGATCTTTTCCTTTGCGTCTTACCTCGCCTACACCGCGCTGGCGATCGCCGCCTATAACTCGATCCAAGGTGTCACCGGCGATGCCCTCGCCGCCGCTCAGGCAAAGGGCGTGAAATTCCTCACCTGGGGCAGCATCATCCTCGGCCTCGGCAATGGCGCGGTGGAAGCCTACATCAATCCGGTCGTCGCCACGATCTTCCGCAAGGACAAGGTGAAGTGGCTCAACATCCTCCACGCCGGATGGCCGGCCGGACTCGTCCTCGGCGGACTCTGTACGATCGCCCTCGCATCCAACGCCGACTGGCGCATCACACTCGGTCTCATCCTTGTGCCAGCGATCATTTTCTTTGCGATGCTCATCGGCGCAAAATTTCCGAAAAACGAACGCGAACAAGCAGGCGTCGGCTACATCGACATGCTCAAGGAACTTGGTGTCTTCGGCGCCTTCGTCGGATTCGGCCTCGTGGTCGCCGAACTCGGTCGTGTTTTCGCATGGCCACAGGCGCTGAGCTGGACCCTTACCCTTCTCATTGTTGGTGCATTTGCCGTGCTCACCAAATCATTCGGCCGCATCATTCTTGCGATCTTGATCATCATCATGATGCCGCTCGCCACAGCCGAGATCGGCACCGACGGATGGATCAGCTCGCTGATGGAAGAACCGATGAAGGCCGCCGGCCACCACCCAGGATGGGTGCTGGTTTACACTTCGGCGATCATGATGGCGCTACGATTCTTTGCAGGCAGCATCGTTCACCGAATCTCACCACTTGGCCTGCTTGCTGGCAGCTCGATCCTCGCGATCATCGGTCTCACTTGGCTTTCAAAAACGAATGGTGCCGGCATGCTGGTCATCTTTGCCGCAGCCACACTCTATGCATTTGGCAAAACCTTCTTCTGGCCAACGATGCTGGGCGTCACCAGCGAGCAATGCCCGAAAGGTGGCGCGCTCACACTCAACGCCATGGGCGGCATCGGCATGCTCGCCGTCGGCATCCTCGGCTTCCCATTCATCGGCTTCCTTCAAGAGTCATCAGCGACCGCCAAACTCCAATCGAGCAATCCGGCAATTTACGAAACGGTCACCGTTCAGAAAAATTACCTGCTCGGTGCCTATAAGGCCATCGATCCGGTGAAAAGTGCGGCGATCACCGAAGCAGCTGACGCGGAGGCCATCAAGACCGCCACCACCACCGGGCAATTTAGCGCACTCGGCAAAATGGCGATCTTCCCCGCCTTCATGCTGATCTGCTACCTCGGCCTCATCCTCCATTTCCGCAGCCGCGGCGGTTACAAGCCGGTGAACCTCGGCCAAGATCACTGAAACTCCCGCAACTCATCACGCCCCGTGGCCTTTTGTTGGGCACGGGGCGTTTTTTTGCCCATCCACAGTCCCAACTCATTCCTTGTCCTGCACACAGGCCTCGGCTAGAAATCAACCCGATGAAACGCACCATCACCATTCTCCTCGCCCTGCTCGCTCCACTCACGGTTTTCGCCGATGCGGAAAAATCTGCCAAACCCTCAGCCACCAAGGTTCGCCTGAAAACCAATCACGGCGACATCGTCCTCGCACTCAACAAAGAAAAAGCCCCGGTCACCGTCGCCAACTTCGTCGATTATGTGAAAAAGAAACACTACGACGGCACGGTCTTTCACCGTGTGATCAACGGCTTCATGATCCAAGGCGGTGGCTTTGAATCGAAAGACGGAACACTCGTCGAAAAACCCGCTGGCAAGTCCATCGCCAACGAAGGTAAAAACGGTCTCAAAAATGCCCGCGGCACAATCGCCATGGCACGCACGAATGACCCCAACAGCGCCAAAGCCCAATTCTTCATCAATGTGCAGGACAATGCGATGCTCGACTACCCGAACAACGGCGGCTACGCAGTCTTCGGGTCGGTCGTCGAAGGCATGGATGTGGTCGACAAGATCAAGTCCACACCCACCGGCACCGGCAAAATGAAAATGCTTCACCCGACCTCCGGCGAGACCATCGATATGCCCGCCGAGGATGTACCCAACGCCGCTGTCACGATTCTCAGCGCCACGCTCGAGTGACGCCCACCGCGCTCTGCACAGTCACCCACTGATTCATCCGCCTCACCCATCTTGTTGATGCAACTCTGGTTCTGCCCGATTCTCGCCTTTCTACTCGGCTCGATCCCATTCGGATTGCTCATCTCTAAAGCCAAGGGCATCAACATCCGCGAGCATGGATCCGGCAATATCGGCGCAACCAATGTGCTGCGCGTCGTCGGCAAAAAATACGGCTACGCCTGCCTGCTGCTCGATGTGCTGAAAGGTTTCGTCCCAGTCGTGCTCGCGATCAACCTCATCCAAATCGCAGGCCGCGCACCGGGGATCCCTCTTGAATTACCCGAATCATGGATCATGGAACTGCCCGCCGCATCGGCCATGAAGGCCCAAATCATCCATGTCATCACCGCCCTCTGCGCGGTGCTCGGTCACAACTACTCGCCGTGGGTGAACTTCAAGGGCGGCAAGGGCATCGCCACATCCGGCGGCGTTCTGCTCGCACTGATGCCCTTCGCGGTGATCATCCTCCTCGCGATCTGGGGCCTGCTTTTCATCACCACGCGCTATGTATCGATCGCCAGCGTCGGTGCCGCAGTCTCGCTGCCTTTTCTCACGCTCTGGGGATCATGGCACCACGGCCGCATCCAGGACGGCACATGGAACAAACCATTGCTCGCCTTCACCATCGTCATCGCAATTCTCGCCGTGTGGAAACACCGCGTGAATTTCCGCCGCCTCATGGATGGCACCGAACACCGCTTCGGAAAAAAATCCGGATAGCAAAAAACCAAGATTAGCGATCCACTCCACGCATCCATGGCCATGACCCCCATCACATCGGCTGCCATCCTCGGCGCAGGTTCGCTTGGCACCGCCCTGGCGAAACTCCTCACGCCGAAGCTGAGCCCGATCATCCTCGTTTCCAAACAGGCATCATGCGCCGATGGCATCAACGCCAATCACCGCAACCCAAACTACCTTTCCGAGATTCCGCTGGCCTCGCACATCCGCGCCACCACCGATCACCGCGAGGCACTCAACCATCCGCTCGTGATCTTTGCCGTGCCGACACTCGCAATTCGCAGCGAGGCGGAAAAACTCAAAGCAGCCGGAATTCCCAATGGTGTTCCGCTTCTCACCTGCGCGAAAGGCATCGAACGCAACACCGGCGAGAGAATGAGCGAAATTCTTCGCGAAATTTTTCCCCACAACCCGATCGCCGTCCTCACCGGACCCAACCACGCAGAGGAAATCGCCAATGACCTCGTCACCTGCGCGGTGATTGCTTCGGAAGACGCGCAACTCGCGACTGATCTCCAACAGCTTTTCACCCTCCCACACTTCCGCTCCTACACCAGCAACGACCTCGCCGGCGCGGAAATCGGTGGCGCGGTAAAAAATGTTTACGCGATCGCCGCCGGCATGGCTCACGGCCTCGGCCTCGGCGACAACGCAGTCGCCGCTCTTGTGACTCGCGCGCTCGCCGAGATGACCAGACTCGGCACCGCTCTCGGTGGCAACCCCGAAACCTTCTCCGGCCTCTCCGGCGTCGGCGACCTGATCGTCACCTGCTTCTCGGAACACTCGCGCAACCACCGCGTCGGACTCGCTCTCGGGAAAGGCCAATCACTCGACCAAGCGGTGAAGTCCCTCGGCATGGTCGCCGAAGGCGTGCCCAACACACTCTCGATCCACGACGCTGCCCGCAAGGCCGGCGTCCGCACACCGATCCTCGATGCGGTGTATTCGGTGCTCTACGAAAACAAGCAGGCCGCCGCCGCCATGCACGAACTTCTCAACCGCGATCCACGACCCGAAACCAGCTAAACACATGAAAGAAGCCATCGACTTCATCCTCAACATCCAAGAGCACCTCACCGCCTTCACCAGCGCCTACGGCCCACTGGTCTACGGCCTACTGTTTCTGATCATCTTCTGCGAGACAGGTCTGGTCATCACCCCCTTCCTGCCCGGCGACTCACTGCTCTTCGCCGTTGGCGCCGTTGCAGCCGACCCGGTATCCGGCCTCAACATATGGCTCGCCGGACTCATCATTCTCGTGGCCGCCATTATCGGCGATACGGTGAATTATTGGATCGGGAAAAAGTTTGGCAGCTGGATGATGCGCAAATTTCCAAAGATCGTAAAACCATCGCACATCCAAAAAACCAACGAGTTCTACCAACGCTACGGCGGAAAAACCATCATCATCGCCCGCTTCGTCCCGATCGTGCGCACCTTCGCCCCCTTCGTCGCCGGCACCGGCAACATGGACTACAAACGCTTCATGTACTTCAATGTCATGGGCGCCATCCTCTGGGTCGTCACCATCCTCCCCGCAGGTTGGTTCTTCGGCAACATCCCGATCGTGAAGAAAAACTTCGAACTCGTCGTCCTCGGCATCATCGCCTTCTCACTACTCCCCATGGTAATCGAAATCCTGCGCGCAAAATACAAACGCCCGGAGAAAAATGATTAAGCCTAAAGGCTACATCTCATTCGCCCGATATCCTCACTCCCACTCGATACTCGCCGGTGGCTTGGTCGAGATGTCGTAAAGTACGCGGTTGATGCCCTTGACCTCGTTGAGAATGCGGTGACTTGTCTCACGCAGCAACTGCGGCGGTAGTTCGACCCAGTCTGCCGTCATGGCATCCTCGGACACGACCGCACGCAGTGAGATAGCCCACTCGTAGCTGCGCTCGTCGCCCTTGACCCCCACAGTTTTCACCGGGATCAACCCGGCATAGGCCTGCCACACTCGGTCGTACCAACCGTGCTCCTTGAGCTTGCCGATGAAGATGGCATCGCACTCGCGGATGATCCGCAGACGGTCTTCGGTGATCACACCGGGGCAGCGCACCGCAAGACCCGGACCGGGAAATGGATGACGATGCAAAATGTCGTGCGGAATTCCCAACGAAGCACCCAGCGCACGGACCTCATCCTTGAAGAGCTCCGCCAGCGGCTCGAGCACCTTGCCTTGTGCCTGCAATTCGAGAATGCGGTCGACGCGGTTGTGGTGGGTCTTGATCTTCGAGGCCTTCGAGCGCGCGTTCGATGCGCTTTCAATGACATCCGGATAAAGCGTCCCTTGCGCGAGCATTTCCGCGTCACCGACCGCATCCCAAAAGACATCGATGAACAGGTTGCCAATGATCACGCGCTTTTTCTCCGGATCATCGACGCCATCAAGCGCCGTCATGAAACGCTCGGAGCAATTAACAGTTTCGATCGGCACACCCATGCGGTGGAAATTGTTGCGAACCTCCTCGCCCTCATCTTTGCGCATCAAGCCGTGATCGACAAAAATCGCGCGGATGTTTGCTCCCGCTTCGTGCAACAGAACCGCAAGCACCGTGCTATCAACACCACCGGAGACACCACACACGATCTGCTTGTTGCCGATCTTTTCACGAATACCCTCGATGATCTCGCGCTTGAAGTCATCAATCCGGAACGGCAGCAGACTCTTTGCGTTGAGCAGGAAATTGTGAAGGATCCGCAAACCCTCGTGACTGTGGGTCACCTCCGGGTGAAACTGGATGCCGAAAAACCTGTCGTTCCATTGCAGTGAAACTGGCGTTCCGTGCTGATTCGCCGCCAGCACCTTGGCGCCATCAGGCAGGACCTTGACGGTATCCGAATGGCTCATCCACACCTGCGAGGAACTGGAAATTCCCTCATACAAACCCTTGCATTCGGTGGGAAAAAGATTGGCCGGGCCATACTCGCGACGGTTGCTGGCCTCGACGGTTCCGCCGAACTTGATGTTGAGCAATTGCATGCCGTAGCAAACACCGAGCACCGGCACCCCAAAGGCCTTGAGTGCTTCAAAATCCAGATCCGGCGCATCGGCCTCGCCGGTGCTCTTCGGCCCACCCGAAAGAATGATCGCTCCCGGTTTTCCAATCTCGGGAAAATCCTCAATCGCATAAAGTTTCGCGAAAAAACCCAGCTCCCGCACCCGCCGCACAATGAGCTGCGTGTACTGGGAACCAAAATCTATCACCGCCACATGGTTGCTGTCGTGCATCGAAATAAGAATGGAATGTGTGTTGAAATTTCAGGACCAACTATCAACCGATCGGCTGATAGTTTGTTGGCTCTTCGGTGATGACGATGTCATGCACATGACTCTCACGCAGACCGCCCGCGGTAATACGCGTGAACTGCGCGCGCTCGCGGAGTTCGTTCAAGTTTGAAGCACCGACATATCCCATGCCGGATTTGAGCCCGCCCATGAGTTGGAAAATGACATCGGAAAGCGGGCCCTTGTAAGGCACTCGACCCTCGACCCCTTCGGCGACGAGCTTGCCCGAGCTGTTCTGACCATAGCGGTCGCCCGAGCCCTTTTGCATCGCGCCGATCGATCCCATGCCACGATAGGTTTTGAATCGACGGCCTTGGAAATGAACCGTCTGCCCCGGGCTCTCGCGAGTACCAGCAAGTAGCGATCCAAGCATCACCAGATCCGCACCCGCCGCCAACGCCTTGACGATGTCGCCGGAGTAACGAATGCCACCATCGGCGATGACCTTCACGCCATTCTCACGGCAGTGATCGGCCACATTGCGGATCGCCGTGAACTGCGGCATGCCCACACCGGAAATCACACGCGTCGTGCAAATTGATCCGGGACCAACGCCGACCTTGATCGCATTCGCGCCGGCCTTCACCAAATCGCGCGCACCTTGTTCTGTCACCACATTGCCCGCCACAACCGGCACGGCCGAAAGACTACGGAGTTTTTCAATCACTCCCATGACATGACGCGTGTGACCTGTCGCCGCATCAATGAACAAAGCATCAGCCCCGGCTTCGATCAGCGCCTTACCGCGATCAATGCAATCCGGCCCCACACCCACCGCCGCACCGCAACGCAGGCGGCCATTGGCGTCCTTCGCCGCTTGGGTGAAAGTAACGCGCTTCTCGATGTCCGAACCTGTGATCAGTCCCGCCAGTTTTCCATCCGCATCAATGAGAGGAAGTTTCTCAATCCGGTTCTGATAGAGAATCCTCCGCGCCTCTTCCAAGCTGGTGGTCGGCGGCGCAGTGATCAGACGATCTTTCGGAGTCATCACATCGGCAACGGTCGCATCAGTACGATCGAGATACCGCACATCACGCCCGGTGACCATGCCCTCAAGATGCCCTTCGCCATCAATGACGGGAAATCCGGAAAATCCGTTCTTTGCCATGATCTCGCGCACATGGTCGACCGTGTCTTCCTTGCGCACGGTGTGCGGCTTGAGAATCACCGCGTTTTCCGAGCGCTTGACCCGTGAAACCATCACCACCTGCTCATCGATCTGACAGGCCCTGTGGATCACCCCCATGCCGCCCTCTCGCGCCAATGCAATCGCCAAGTCATGCTCTGAAACCGTGTCCATCGCAGCCGAAACCACCGGTAGGGACAAAGGAATACCCTCCGCAAGCAAAGTCGAGAGATCCGCGTCTCCTGGCAAAACCGAACTCAGGGCCGGCACCAGCAAGACATCATCAAATGACAATCCGAGTGAAATATCCGCCATGGGGGAGTCAATAGAACCGCCACAGCCGACGCAAGCCCGAATCTTGGAAAATGCCAAATTCCCCACCCCAAAAAATCCACTACTTGGCCAACCGCACAAGCAATCAAACGATTTTGACAAATCCCAGCCTGCCGCTAGCCTCCGCCCGTCCGCTCCGTGCGACATTTGGCACGATCGCCGCTACAGCGCATACCTCCCACCACCATGAACACACTCCGCACCTTCACCACCGGCTCCGGAGCCGAGGGCAAATTCCACTCGCTGCCCGCTCTCGCCGAACAAGGATTTTCCAACCTCTCCCGCCTGCCGGTCTCGATCCGCATCGTGCTGGAATCGCTCCTTCGCAACAACGACGGACTCAAGGTCAGCGACAAGGACATCGCCAACCTCGCTGCCTACAATGCGAAAAATCCCGGCGACTATGAGATCCCATTCGTGGTCGCACGCATCGTCTTGCAGGACTTCACCGGCGTGCCGCTTTTGGTCGACCTCGCCGCGATGCGCTCTGCCGTCAATGGCATGGGCCGCGATGCGAAAATGATCGAACCCCTCGTGCCGGTCGACCTCGTCGTCGACCACTCGGTGCAGGTGGATTACGCCGGCACCGGCGACTCGCTCAACCGCAACCTCGACCTCGAATTCCACCGCAACCGCGAACGCTACGAGTTCCTGAAATGGGGCGAGCAGGCATTCGATACCTTCAAAGTCGTGCCACCCGGCATCGGCATCGTTCACCAAGTGAACCTCGAGCACCTCGCCAAATGCGTGCTCGAAAAAGATGGCGTCTTCTACCCCGACACACTCGTCGGCACCGACTCGCACACGACGATGATCAACGGCCTCGGCGTCGTCGGCTGGGGCGTCGGCGGCATCGAAGCGGAAGCCGGCATGCTCGGCCAACCAGTCACTTTCCTCGTGCCCGAAGTCGTCGGCGTTCACCTCACCGGCGAACTCGCCACCGGCGTCACCGCCACCGACCTCGTCCTACTCGTGACGGAACTGCTTCGCAAAACGAAAGTCGTCGGAAAATTTGTCGAGTTCTACGGACCCGGCGCCAAAGCACTCTCGCTTCCCGACCGCGCCACCATCGCCAACATGGCGCCCGAATACGGAGCGACGATGGGCTTCTTCGGCATCGACGAAATCACCACCGGCTATCTCGCCGGCACGGGGCGCTCACCGGAACTCTGCAAAACGGTCGAAAATTACTACAAGGCCCAAGGGCTTTGGGGCATCCCAACCGACAAGGACGCACTCGAGTTTTCTCAAGTGGTGGAAATCGATCTCTCAAAGGTGAAGCCCGGCGTCGCCGGACCCAAACGCCCGCAAGACCGTATCGAACTCGAGTCACTCAAATCAAAGTGGGCCTCGCTGCTCACCGGCCCGGCACCCGATGGTTACAACAAGCAACCCGCCGCCGGATCCACCGATCCACTCAAGCTTCCGCCGACCCTCGACAGCGTGCCCGATGATGCCACTGGCGCAGCCCGCGCACTTGGCGCCGAAGTCGGTGTCATCACCGAAAACAGCGACACTCCCGCCTACCCGCTTTGGGAAGTCAGCGTCGACAGCAAGGGCGGCATCAAGGACACGATCACTCACGGCTCGGTGCTCATCGCCGCAATCACATCCTGCACCAACACCTCGAACCCAAGCGTGATGCTTGCCGCGGGCCTGCTCGCCAAGAAAGCCAACGCGAAAGGCCTCACCGTGAAGCCATCGGTGAAAACTTCGCTCGGCCCGGGCTCGCGCGTGGTCACCGATTACCTCAACAAAACCGGCCTCCAAGCGGAACTCGACAAGCTCGGCTTCCAAACCGTCGGCTACGGTTGCACGACCTGCATCGGCAACTCGGGCCCGCTCGACGCAGGCATCGAGGATGTGGTGAAATCGGAAGACGTCATCGCCGCATCGGTGCTCTCGGGTAACCGCAACTTCGAAGCCCGCGTCCATCAATCGATCAAAGCAAATTTCCTGATGTCCCCCCCGCTCGTCGTCGCCTTCGCGATCGCCGGCACGGTCGATATCGACATGGAAAAAGAACCTCTCGGTTTCGGCTCCGACGGTCAGCCGGTTTTCCTCCACGACATCTGGCCAAGCTCGGCCGAGATCGAGGCAGCCATGAACTCATCGCTCAAACCGGATGTGTTCCAACGCCTCTACACCGGCTTCGCCGACCAAAATCCGAAGTGGAACGAAATCAAATCCTCCACCGGCAATGTCTACGAGTGGGATCGCAACTCGACCTACATCCAAGAACCACCGTTCTTCGACGGCTTCACGCCAACACCTCGCGACATCACCGAAATCATCGGCGCAAAACCGCTTGGCATCTTCGGCGACTCGGTCACGACCGACCACATCTCGCCCGCCGGCGCGATCAAGAAGGACAGCCCGGCCGGACGCTACCTTGTGGAAAACAAAGTGGAGTTCGCCGACTTCAACTCCTACGGCTCACGCCGCGGCAATGACCGCGTGATGACCCGCGGCACATTCGCCAATGTCCGCATCAAAAACCTCATGGTGCCAGGCACCGAAGGCGGCGTCACCAAGATCAACGGCGAAACTCAAGCGATCTACGACGCGGCTGCTGTTTATCAGCAAGCCAACACCCCGACGATCATCATCGGTGGCGAAGACTACGGCATGGGCTCGAGCCGCGACTGGGCGGCCAAGGGCACCAACCTGCTCGGCGTGAAAGCGGTCATCACAAAATCCTTCGAACGCATCCATCGCTCGAACCTCGTCGGCATGGGTGTGCTACCCTGCAATTTCGTGAACAAGGCAGACTACGACAAGGTGAAGGATCTCGCCGATGCGACCTTCGACCTCGTGGGCATCGACAACGACCTCAAGCCGCAGCAGCAAGCGACCCTTCGCGTCTATCCGGGCAGGGACGGCTCTCCGAGCGGTCCGAACTCCTTTGACATTCCAGTCGTCGTGCGCATCGACACACCTGTGGAGAAGGACTACTACCGCTCCGGCGGCATCCTTCCCTATGTGCTCGCCCAGATTCTCGCCTGATCGCGAGGAGCCAGCGCGCAACATCCATTTTGCCCAACAACAAATTACAGGAAATTTTCTCCCGAAGATTTCGCGCGCTTCTCTGCGGAGACCCGAGCGGAAATCCTCCGTGGCTCGAAACCGTTGCATCGGGCGAAGGCCGCGGGCTTTACCTACCGGATGATGCGCCATGGGTCGTGCATGCTGACCTCGGCACACTCGTCGGTGGTGTGCGCGCATTACTGATGCAGGCCCTCCACCCAGGTAGCCTCGCCGGCGTTCGCACGCACTCGCGCTACAAGGACGATCCGCTCGGTCGCCTCGCCGGCACAATCCGCTGGCTCACGATCACGACCTTCGCCTCGCACGAAGCACTCGCCGCCGAAGCATCACGCGTCAACCGCATGCACGACCGCGTGAAAGGCCAGTACGAAAGCTCATCCGGCGAATCACGCAGCTATCGCGCCGCCAATCCCGACCTGCTCCGCTGGGTCCACATCGCGTTCATGGATTCATTCCTGCGCAGCCACCAAATTTTTTCCACTCGACCCATCCCCGGCGGCGCCGATGCCTATGTCCGCCACTGGTCGAAATCGGTCGAGCCCCTCGGGCTCACCGATGTGCCAATGAACGAAGCGGACCTGCTCAAATGGCTCGACCACTACCGCGGTGAACTGGCCGTCAACGATGACACACGCGATGTGATCCAATGGCTGCGCAACCCACCACTGCCAATATCCGCACGACCGGTCTACGCGCTACTCTTCCAATCCGCCCTCGCCTCGCTGCCAGCCGAACACCGCAAATTGATCGGCCTCAAATCATTGCCACTCTGCGTCCTGCGACCGATCACCACCACGCTCCTCAAAAGCATCCGCCTCGCCATCGGCCCCGAAAACCCACTCGAAGATGTCGCCAAAGCCCGCCTCCAACGCGCCGGCTTCATCCTCTAACCGTGGCGGTATCTTCACGGGAGCGCGGGCATCTTGCCCGCATCTTCAGAAAGATTTACCGCCAAGCCACAAAGGTCGCAAAGGGACGCGGAGGAGAAGAGTTCATAGTTATCTGTTAAGAGTTATTGGGAAAGAGGAAGAAGCCGTCACCACTTCATGTGGCTGGGACATCTTGTCCCAGTCCGTCTCTGGAGCGTCCCGCTCCAGATTCTGAACAGCCAATGCTAAGCCTCTTCTTCAAATACTTCCCACTTCAATGTTGGATGTTCAATGATCATCCCCCTCTTCTCTCTTGAAACTGAAGACTTGAAACTTGAAACTTTCTTCAAAGCCTCTGATGAAACTCATCATCCGCCTTGAGCGACATGACAAATGCCGTGAGCAACTCGATCGTATGATCTATGTCATCGAGATGCGCGGTCTCGACCACCGAATGCATGCAACGCAATGGCAATGAAACCAAGGCACTAGGAATACCCTCGCGCGAGTGAAAAATCTTGTCGGTGTCGGTGCCGGTAAAGCGGCTGCTCGCCTCATGCTGAATCGGTATTTCCTTGTCCTTGGCCACATGCAGCAAGTGCTTCACGACCAATGGATGATTCGCCGTGCCGTGCGTGAGTGAAGGACCTCCGCCCAGTTTCACGCTGCCATGCTTCGCGGGATCAATGCCCGGCGTGTCGGTCGCATGCGTCACATCAAGGCATACGCACAGATCGGGCTTCAAACGATAGGCCGCCATCATCGCGCCATGACCGCCGATCTCTTCCTGAATGGCATTGAGACAAACCAGCGTGAATGCTGGCTTCGATTTGTGCGCGGCGATGCGCTTTAACACCTGCGCGATGATGTAGCCACCGACCCTGTTGTCCAAGGCGCGCCCGACGATGCGCTTGTTCGCCAACTCCATCGGGCTGTCCTGATACACCGCCGGATGCCCGACGCGTATCCCAAGTTTGGCCACGCCCTGTGCGTTCGAGGCCCCCACATCCACCCACAAATCATGCACCGCCGGGGCCTTCTCCGACCCATGATCGTCACGCCGCAAATGAATCGCCGTGTTGCCAATGATCCCCGGCACATCACCTTTGTCGCCCAAAATATTGATCCGCCTGCCCCGCGCCGTCGCGGCATCCGATCCACCGACTCGATCCAAGCGCAAATACCCACGATCGTCGATGTGCTTGACCATGTATCCGATCTCATCGGCATGCGCCTCAAGCATCACCACCCTCGATGACTTGCCCGCAAGCTTCGCCCAAGTCGATCCGTACGCGTCGCACTCGACGCTTTGCGCATGACCCTTGATCCAATCCGCCCACACCCGCTGACCCGGCATTTCAAAACCCGTCGGGCTCGGCGTTTCCAGCAAACGGAACAAAAACTCGCGATCACTTTTGGTCATGTCCGGATTCAATCAAATTCCTCCGGGCTGACAAGACGATTGCCCAATCACATCAGCCCCCAAACTTGCCAGCACCATGTTTGGCCAAACTCTCAAACACCGGCCGCGGCACATATCGTCCGACCGTTTCCTCCCATCCCGCAGGACCGATCAGTCCCTTGATCATGTTCGAGGAAACTTCCGCAATGTCGCGCGGCGGCATCAGAAACACCGTTGTGATCTCCGGCGCCATGTCGGAATTGATCTGACGCATCACCCGCTCGTACTCGTAATCATGCGGCGAACGGATCCCCCGCAACACATACTTCGCACCAACCTCACGCGCATAGTCGACGAGATAGCGATTGTCGAAATGCGTGATGCTCAAACGCTCGCTCTCACGCGTCGATGCCTTGAGCAATTCGAGCCGCTCCTCAACACTAAAAGAGTAATGCTTCGCCGTGTTGGTCCCGATCGCCACAATCAAGCGATCAAACATCGCCAAGCCCTGCTCAATCATCCAGAGATGACCATTCGTAGGTGGATCAAAGGATCCCGCGTAAACCGCCGTGCGCATGACCCAAAATAATCCGCAAAGCCAAGCTCTGAAAGCCAAAAACCAATCATCCACTGCATCGGAACCTGATTTTGACATCCCCCCTCACCACTGCTAACAATCCCCCCAGCAGCGCCTGTAGCTCAGTTGGATAGAGCATCCGCCTTCTAAGCGGACGGTCACTGGTTCGAATCCAGTCAGGCGCGCTTCGCGCCTCATTATTCAATCGCCCGGAGGGCGCAAACTGGGATGGACGATGGGCGTCAATCCAGTCAGGCGCGCTTCGCGTCTCTTTGAATCATCGCCCGGAGGGCATAAAATAGGCAGGGAACTTTCTCCGAAAGGTCCGCTTTTTTTCTCGGTAGGGCGACGCGGCCCCGCGGCGCCGATCCTTTTTTGAACCGCGAATGCACGCGAATGAAAGCAAATGGCCAATTGGATGAGTGAGCCAAGCGCCTATGTTTTACCGCTTGAGGCAAAGCCATCTCCGTGGTTAAAAAGTCAACGCAATGCCAACCGACTTGCTGATTGGCATTTTTTATGAAAATTTCTGAGATGTACCAACAAATGTCCCACCCCGACGGATACAATAGGAAATGAAAAATCAAAAGTCGGAAGCAATCGATGACCTCTTCATCGTAGCTGGGACATCCTGTCCCAGGCCGTCCTTGGAGCATCCTGCTCCAAGTTTTGATTCGCCAATGAATCTACGTTATTTCAACTGCCTTCGACTTTCAGACCTTACGACCTTCTTTTCTTCTATTAAGTGTAACCAATTCAGCCGAAACGGATGAAATGATCGTTTACCTCGCCACCAAAACTGAGTTCAAGGCCGACATCCTCTCCAACCGGATCGAGGAGAAGATCCTCGCCTCGTTCAAAGGCGTACTCGGTAGCTCGGTGGGTGATAGCGAGCTTACCGCATGGCGGAATTCCCTGCCGTACATGGACAGGGTTCTCGATGATCCAGACATACCCCAGGACACCGGCGTCGCAATCGAATACAACATCCCGCAGACCGGCAAGCGGATCGACATGATCCTCACCGGCACCAACCACGACCGGCAGCGCACCGCGGTCATCGTCGAACTCAAGCAGTGGCAAAAAGCCGCGGCCACTCGCAAGGACGCGATCGTCAGTACCTTTGTCGGCGGTAGAGAGCGAGAAGTGAGTCACCCATCTTATCAAGCGTGGTCCTACGCCATGCTCATCGAAGACTTCAATGAAACCGTCCGCCTCGATCCCATCCACCTTCGCCCCTGCGCGTACCTGCACAACTGCGAATCTAGTTCCGTCATCCACGCGCCGTTCTACGCTGAGTACACCAAGGCCGCACCGGCCTTTCTGAAAGACGACGCACTAAAGCTTCGCGCCTTCATCAAGGCCCACGTGAAATACGGCGACAAGGGCGAAACCATGTATCGCATACGCGATGGTAGGATCCGCCCATCCAAAAGCCTAGCCGATCACCTCGCGTCGATGATTCAAGGCAACCGCGAGTTCTACCTCATCGACGAACAGAAACTTGTCTACGAAACCGCCCTCGCTCTCGCCACCGCCTCCACCCCGGAAAACAAGAACGTACTCATCGTCAACGGTGGCCCTGGCACGGGAAAAACCGTGGTCGCCATTAATCTCCTCGTCGAGCTCACCAACCGCGATCTCGCGACAAAATACGTCACCAAGAACAGCGCACCGCGCGCCGTCTACGAGGCAAAGCTAACCCGCACCCTGAAAAAATCTCGCATCTCCAATCTTTTCGTCGGCTCCGGGGCCTTCACCGATACACCCGCCAACAGCTTCGGTGGGCTCATCGTCGATGAAGCCCATCGCCTCAACGAGAAATCCGGCCTCTTCAGCAATCTCGGCGAGAACCAGATTAAGGAGCTCATTGATGCCTCCACCTTCACCGTCTTTTTCCTCGATGAGGACCAGCGCATTCATTGGAAAGACATCGGGGAGCAATCCCAGATCCGCGAATGGGCGGAATCTCTCGGTGCCACCGTCACGGAAATGGATCTTGTTTCCCAGTTCCGGTGCAATGGCTCGGATGGCTACCTCGCCTGGGTGGATCGGGTCCTGCAGGTCCGTGAAACGGCCAACACCACGCTTGAAGGCTCGAATTACGAATTCAAGGTCTGCACCACCGCAAACGAACTCAAGGACCTCATCGAGCGGCGCAACCGCGTGAGCAACCGCGCCCGCATGGTCGCCGGTTATTGCTGGGACTGGATTACGAAGAAAAACGACCCCTCAGGATACGACATCGTGCTAGACGGCGGAGCCTTCAAAGCGAAATGGAACCTCAACGAAGACGGAGCCCTCTGGATTCTGAAACCCGACTCAGTCCGCGAGATCGGCTGCATCCACACATGCCAAGGGTTGGAGCTCGACTACGTCGGCGTGATCATCGGACCCGATCTGGTCGTCCGCAATGGCAAGGTAGTGACTGATGCCGCGAAACGCTCAAGTGGGGATTCCTCCATCAAGGGATACAAAGGCCTACTCAAGACAAGTCGAGCGCACGCCACAACCAAAGCCGACCTCATCATTAAAAACACCTACCGCACCTTGATGACGCGCGGCATCAAGGGTTGCTACGTATATTCCACCGATCCCGAGACCAACCTATATATACAAACACAGGGAGTTGGTGCACTGCTGCCGGAATTTGAAGATCCTGAAACCCCAAAAGCTCCACCCGCCTACCCATTCCGCATCCTGACGCCCAAAGAGGCAGCCGATTACCCGAACGCCGTTCCCATCTTTGATGTCAAAGTTGCGGCTGGAGACTTCAGCGAGGAACAATGGCTTCAGGATTGCCAATACGCCGAACTTCCTGACCACTTCACTGCAAAAACTGGATTTTTTATCGCCCAAGTCGTTGGTGAGTCCATGAACCGACGTATCCCAAACGGCTCCTGGTGCCTCTTCCGCGAACCATCTGATGGATCAAGGAATGGCAAAGTGGTCATCGTTCAGAGTCGGGACATCCAGGACCCGGAGACAGGCGGGCAATACACGGTGAAAATCTATCAAAGCGAGAAGGCCGTGAGGGAAGATTCTTGGTTACATTGCAGTATCCAACTCCGCCCTGATTCAATGGATCATAATTTCAAACCTATAACGCTCAATCCCGACACTCTAAATGGACTTCATGTGGTCGGAGAGTTTGTTGGAATTATTAGCTGATAGAAAATGTTTCATTTGAGATCAATCCCCTCAGTCTCACATCAACGCATTTCATCGATTCACTCGAAGAATTTGTTAGGGCTCCTAACCTCTTCGAAGATGCGGTCTCATCGAGACCGCGCCACCTCAAGAAGGGGCTTCTTCTTTGTCTTCTCTTGAGTCTTGATTCTTGAAGTCTTGAATCTCACCCCGACGGGGTGACCCATACCGCGCTACCTAAAGAATCGCAAAATTCAAAATTCAAAATTCAAAATTCAACATCCCCCCTCATGATTCTTCACCTCTCAAAAAAGCTCGCCGATCGGCTCAAATGCCAATTCAGCATGGAAGGAATGTCTGTCGTGCAGGCGGGCCGTCTCGATGCCTGGAGCGGGCACTGTTTTCGAGTCGACCGAATCGAGTATGTGATCATGATGAATGATGCGTGCCTGTTTTCCATTCTCATGCCAGCCAAGGGGCTCACATCGGTCGAGTCATTTCTCGACGCCTTTCTCCCTAGAGTCGCCAAAGCTTGGCAGGAACACGGCGGCAACTTCGATTGTCTCAATCAAGAGGTAATCATTCTCAAGCGCAGCAACAAGTCACTGATCGGCTCGATGACCGATGCGGTCAAAATGATCAAATTTTACGCTGAATTCGATCGGGAGGAGAATCCACACAAAACACCACTGGACCTAGAAGAAAGACTGAACATGACTCCCTACAGCGCCATCGGATACGAAATAACGCACCGACGATTGGCCAGATTGCTTGCCAATGGTTGACGCGTATGAAGCGCTCAACAGAACCCCTCTATCCTGCGTCGCAGTTTTGATTGTAGGGTGTTGGCCTATGTCAACCAACACCGATCAGACAGCAGGCGTCATCATCAAGTCCGACCACTGCGGCCGTTCCCGCTACACCTCGCAATACAAGCAGGAGGTTCTGTGCGCCTTTGAATCCAGCAGCCTCAGTGCTCCCGATTTTGCCCGGCAGTGCGGCATCAAGTATTCCACGCTGCGCTGCATGGGTTGCCTCGCGCGGATGTGGCAAGGCCAAACCTTCACGGAAGAACACGCCAGCCTTCCTCCTTGCTGAGGTATCGGAGCAAACCGCTTCTTTATCCTCTTCCCACTTGAAACTGAAAACTTGAGTCTTGAAACTTGAAACTTCGCCTCACTCCTCCCGATACCCCTCGGCCTTGCGCTCATCAATGCAACGCGTAAGCCAACGCACCAACTTCTCGGCTTCTTCCGATTCATTGCGCAGTGAACTCAATTCATTCCAATCCAGCTGCGCGCGCGACTTCGGTGCCGCGATGCGATTGATCTCGAGCTTGGCCATGATGGCCTCGGTTTCACGCGGATGCGCGTTGAGGATGTTCGCCGGGCGTGGAAGTTCGTCCAAGGCATCGGCAGTAAGACCGAAGGAAGTAACCCCCACACCAAAGGCAGCGCTCAGACGACGCAGGCCATCGGCCAAGGCCTCGTCCTCGATCGGCGACGCATAAATCAATTCCCCACCCTGCGCCCACATCGACACGGCAAGGGTCTGGTAAAAATCCTCACGATAGGTGTGCAGCGACGGCTGGATCCGAAGACGCGCGGCGTGCAAACGAAACGGTGCAATCCCCATGCGCTGCTTGAATGAAAGCATCGTTTCATCGAGCGACATCTCCTCGTCGGGTGAGCCGCCGGTTTCCCAATCGACCAAAACCAACTCGGGGTACTTCCACAAATTCCCAATCGGCGCGTCTTTGCCGAAGGCCTCGCGAAACGCAAAAGGAAATCGCCCGTTGATTTCAAAATATCTCGTCACCACCGCGCGGAACTTGCGGATCCGCAGCATCGCACCATCGACCGCGTCGACATCCGCCGCAGTCAAATCCTCAAGCCTTCCCTGCGTCAGCGCCAGCAACTCCTGCGCCCCGGACAAGGCCGGCAATGGCGCGCTCCGACGATAGTAACCTTGACCCTTCTCGACCTTGGCGATCGGCGAACCGGGATCGCAGGACATAATGGAAAAATGATAACGCAGCGAGGCATCGGAATAATTCCCAGTCAACTGCAACCGAGTCAGACGAATCAATTCAGTACCCTTGATGGCATCGGTCGGGTTGGCCGGAAGCAATGGCGGAAGGATATCGGATAGTTGCTTGCGGAGACTCATGTGGCGCGGAAATCGGTGACGCGACCATCCAAGGGGCGGGCCCCGAGTCCATCAAGCCCCAATCGAAAATTGTTTAAAAAAACACCGAACCAACCCGCTTTTTTTTGAACTCACATCACGGCTATCCTTGCCGTTCGACATAAATCGACCATCTTGCTTGCCATGCACCGCCGAGTTTTGCTCGCCCTCACCCTGCCCTTCCTGTGCCTCAACGCCATGGCCCAAGCACCCGACCCCACAGCGATCTTGGAAGGCGCGCGCCTCTCGGCCTCTCTCACCAAGCTCGAAAAAGGCCTCACCGGCAGCATCCGCAAGGGCAACCACAAGACCCCCATCACGCTCTTCCTGATGGGCCGCGAAATCCAATTCCAGTTTTCCGAAAACCCGAACGCGCCACGCATCTTCCACATGCGCATGGGCGATTCGTCGTACAACCTTTTCGAAATCATCGATGGCAAAACCCGCGACCTAAACGCCAGCCAACTCGTCGCACCCATCGCCGGCACCGACCTGACCTATGAGGACCTTTCGCTGCGGTTTTTCTATTGGCCCAATCCAAAGTTCGAAGGCAGCGAAGATGTCGGTGGTCAGCCCTGCTACAAAATCCGCATCGACAAACCGCACAACACCCCCGGCCGCTACGATGTGGTCTATGTCTGGGTCCACGAAAAATTTGGCGCGTTCATGAAAATCCGCGGGCATGACTCGAAGGGCGGACTACTCAAAGAATTCCAAGTCGAGGACATCATGCAGGTCGCCGACAAAGTCTGGACGCTGCGCAAAATGCAGGTCGCCTCGCACGACCCGCAAAGTGGCCGCCGGATTTCGATCACCGATGTGACCTTCGAATCGCCCAATCAAGTCAAGCCACGCGGGCTTCGCTAAAACAACGCCTCCCGTCCATGTCAGGTTGGATCGACGCGCACAACCACCTGCAAGATACGCGCCTTGGCGATCACGATGCGATCATCCGCACCATGCGTGATGCGGGCATCGAGAAATGCATCGTCAATGCCACCCGCGAAGACCATTGGTCCAAGGTCGAATCCCTCGCCGTCGCCCACCCGGATTTCATCATCCCCGCCTTCGGCATCCACCCATGGCACGCACACACCGCATGCCCCGGTTGGCAGGAAAGACTCACCGCATTGCTGATCAAACACCCGCAATCGAGCATCGGCGAATGCGGCCTGGATTGCTGGATCGATAGCCCGTCGATCGAAATTCAAACCCCGATCTTCATCGATCAACTCCGCATCGCCCGCGAACTGAACCGTTGCGCAATGATCCACTGCCTTCGCGCATGGGAACCCCTGTTCGACGCATTCAAACATCAAGCGCCGCCGGAAAAATTTCTCCTCCATTCGTTCAACGGATCGATCGAAACCGCCCGCCGCCTAATTCCGTTCGGCGCATACTTTTCCTTCTCCGGCTATTTCCTCAAACCGGAAAAATCCCGCGCGATCGATGTCTTTCGGCAATTGCCACCCGAGCGCATCCTGCTCGAAACCGACGCTCCCGACATGACCCCACCGGCCGAGTTCACCACTCACCCGCTCGCCGAAAATCACAACCACCCGGCGAACCTGCCTGCCATCGGCCACGCCCTCGCCAAAGCCCTGCAACTCAGCCCCGATCGCCTCGCCGAGCTCACTCGCGCCAACACCATCGAATGCTTCACGCTCCCATGAGAAATCACGGCAATGATAGCCTTGCATGTCGGTGCATGGCGGCTATGCATGTGTCGTGAATTTGGCCGATTTTCGAAAGGAATACTCCGACCGCGGCTTGCGTCGCGCCGACCTCAAAGCGGATCCGATCCAACAATTTGGCGACTGGTTCAAAACTGCCACCGATGTCGGAGTCCATGAGCCGAATGCCATGACCCTTGCCACCGTCGGAGCCACAGGCACACCTCTGCAACGCACGGTCCTGCTCAAAGGCTTCGATGAAAATGGCTTCGTGTTTTTCAGCAACTACGAAAGCCGCAAGGCCGCAGACATGCGCGCCAACCCGCAAGTTTGCCTGCTCTTCCCATGGCTCACGCTCGAACGCCAAGTCATCATCCAAGGCCGCATCGAGAAAACCACCATCGAAGAATCAACCGCCTATTTCCACTCACGCCCGCTCGATTCGCAAATAGGCGCATGGGTCTCGAATCAAAGCGAAGTGATCGCCTCACGCGAAGTACTCAATGCAAAACTCAGCGAAATCCGCGAGCGCTTCGCCGATGGAAGCATCCCGCTGCCACCCTTCTGGGGCGGCTATCGCGTCGCCCCAACGACTATCGAGTTCTGGCAAGGCGGCCCCGCCCGACTCCACGACCGCTTCCTGTATTCACGCAAGACCGATGGCTGGAAAATCGATCGGCTTTCACCCTGATCCAGCACACAAAAAACCCACGCCACCGCCAGCATGCAAAACCGCTTCTACGGAAATTTCGACACTGAACGCCTCTCGGGTCAGCAAGATGCCGGCGACTATCGCAGCCCTTTCCAGATCGATCGCGACCGCGTGCTGCACACTCCCACCTTCCGCCGACTTCAAAACAAAACGCAGGTGTTCTGGAGCGGCGAATACGATTTCTACCGCACACGCCTCACCCACTCACTCGAGGTCGCGCAAATCGGCAAGTCGATCTGCCTCTGGCTCAAATCCCAAAGCGACGGCCCGCTCGAGCCGGATTTTTTCATCGACCCCGACCTGATCGAAGCCACCTGCCTCGCCCACGACCTCGGCCACCCACCCTTCGGTCATGCGGGCGAACGCTCGCTCAACCACCTCATGGCCGACCAAGGCGGCTTCGAAGGCAACGCACAAACCTTGCGACTGCTCACCGAAAGGATTTTCTCCGCCAAACGCACTGGCATGGATCCCACCCGCGCTTTTGTCGACGGCATCCTGAAATACAAATCGCTGTGGAGCGAACTCAAGACATCGCTCGGCCACAACCCGCACAACCATTTCATTTACGACGATCAGCAATCGCAACTCGATTGGGTCCTCGCCGGTCACGACTTCCCGCTCGAACTCCCGCCCGGCAAGGCGCGCGATTCGTTCAAATCAATCGAGTGCCAGGTGATGGACTGGGCCGATGACACAGCCTACTCGCTCAACGACCTCTCCGACAGCGTCCGCGCCGGATTCCTCCACATCGAAAAAATCGAAGCCTGGGCCGAACGCCGCAATCACCCGACCGGTGATGCCACTCCCCTCGGCGACCTCATCCGCGCCATCCGCCAGCGCCGCGTCGATCCCTTCGTCGGCAAACGCATCGGCCACTACATCCGCGCCACACGCCTCGAATCGCAAACCAATTTCCTCAGTCACCTCACCAACCGCCACCGCTACCAACTCGTCATCGACGACCACGCGAAAGCCGAATCCGAGATCTTCAAAAAACTCGCCTTCGAGGTGGTCTTCCTCTCGCCCCAACTCAAACAACTCGAACTGAAAGGCAGCCGCATGCTGCGCCAACTCTGGGAGGTCCTCGGCACCCGCTACATCGACCGCGAAAGCATCGACGGACAAAACTTCCAGCTGATGTCCGCCGAAAACGCCGATGAAATCACCGCCACCGATTGCGCCGCGACCCGCGCGCGACTGATCTGCGATTACCTCGCCGGCATGACCGATGGCTACGCGGCCCGAACCTACAAGCGGCTCTTCTCGCCAGACTTCGGCTCCATCGGCGACCTGATCGGTTGATTCTTTCAAACGACCACTTATTGACTGATTTATTGATTAAAAAAATCATTCAAGCCATCCCCACTCTTCAATCAGTTCATCAGTGAAATCAGTGGTAAAATAACCTCTTCAGGCTAAATCGACCCCGTTTTCAAAATCCCCACATACGGCAGGTTGCGGTACTTGCCTTGGTAGTCGAGGCCATAGCCCACGACGAAGTCATCGCCGATTTCAAAGCCCACATAGTCGGCCTCCACCTCCGCCGCGCGCACCTTGTCCTTGGCCAAAAGCACCGCTGTTTTCACGGCCACCGCACCCTCATCCATCAGCCTCCGCGTCACCGCATGCAGCGTCCGCCCGGTGTCGAGAATGTCATCGAGCAACAAAACCTGATGCCCCTTCACCTCGGGAAAATGACGATCCAAAAAATCCACCACGCCCGAGCTCTCCACACCCCCGTGGTAACTCGCCACATTCAGACACTCGATCTCCAACACCCGCGGCACCCGCCGCAAAAGATCGGCCGCAAAAACCAATGCACCCTTGAGCAAAATGATCACCACCAGCGGCCCCTGCGGAAAATCCCGCTCAATCTCTGCGGCCATCGCATCAAGCCGCTTCTCAATCACCGCTTCATCGATCAACACACGCTCAATGTCATCCCGCATGCCCCGAATTAACTTCCCCCCACACAAGCGCCAAGCACGAATGCTGCACAAAAATCTAACGCTCGCGCTTGAAACGCAAAACCTTCTCGCCATCGCGGCACATGTCCAAACGATCACGCGCATGGATCTCAAGATACGCCGGATCCTCCCGTAAAGCCTGCAGCTCAATCCGGCGATGATCCCTCTCGGCCAGAGCCAGACGTTCACGCTCTTTGGCCTCCGCCACCTTGGCCTCAATTTTTTTCAACAGCTTGTGTTGCGGCACCGCCGTCGCCACCACCACAAATCCAAGGCTCACGCAAAACAACACAAAGGCACATCGCACCAACGCTTTCACAAATCGCGTCCGGGCCTCCAGACGCGACAAAATACCGGCATCCATGTGTTTGCCCACCATGCGCTACACCCAAAAAAACTAACGTCCGCCAAAATGTCAAGCAATCTAAAGGGTTTAGCGTCTCACCCTCTTCTCTTCTCTCTTCCCTTAAAACTGAACACTTGAAACTTGAAACCTCCCCGATCACCTCGACGCCTCACGCAAGCGCTCAAGCCGTTCCATCGCCGCCCCGCTGCGAATCATCTCGCGCGCGATCTCAATTCCCTCGCTCATCGAGTCGGCAATCCCTGCGCAGGCAATCCCCGCCGCGGCATTCAACACCACCATCTCGGTCCTCGGCCCATGATCTTTTCCGCCCAAAATTTCCCTCAGCATCACCGCATTCTCCGCCGCCGACCCACCCTGCAGCGACTCGACCTCCACCCGCTCCATGCCAAAGTCACGCGGACTCCACTCGGCATCCGATCGCGAGCGCTTGCCACCGGTCACGCACAGTCGCGTCGTCCCCATGAGGCTAAATTCATCCACCGCGCGACCATCCGCCGTGGCACCATTCACCACCCAAGCACTTTCACGTCCGAGCCGCTCAAGGATCTCCGCAAAGACCGGACACAGGTCGCGTGAAAACACCCCAACCAACTGGCACTGCGGCTTGGCCGGATTCAACAAAGGTCCGATCAAATTGAAAATCGTCCGCACCCCACGCGCGGCGAGCATCTTGCGCACGCCCACCACCGCCTTGAATGCCGGATGATAATTCGGCGCAAACATGAATCCCACGCCGGCCTTCTCAACGCAGCGGCGGAATTCATCCGGTGGCAAATCAATCCTTACCCCAAGCGCCTCCAGCACATCCGCACCGCCACTCTTCGAAGTGATGCCACGGTTGCCGTGCTTCACCACCACCGCACCCGCGGCTGCCGCCACAAACATCGCGGTCGTCGAAACATTAAACAAATCCAGCTTGTCACCACCTGTCCCGCAAACATCCAGGGTCGGCCCGGGCAAATCAAGCTCACCCAAGCCGGGATCAACCGCGTGACGCAAAAACTCCTCCACAAACGCCGCAATCTCCGCCGCGCTCTCACCCTTCACCGACATGGCCTCCAGCAAGCTCGCCTTGCGCTCATCGGCCACCGCCGCATCCAAAAGAAAATTCGCCGCAAGCTCCACTTCGCAAGCGGACATCTCACGCCCTTCCTCCAGTTGTCGAATCAACGCGTCCATGCGCACTTTCGTATCACCCCCCCAGCCGTGAGCCCAGAAGGAAATTTATAACGAACTACCATATAATACGCCCAACCCCATCGCATCAATCCAAAAATACCAAAAAATATTTTCCGATTTTTTCTTGGGTGACCCAACAAATGTCCTACCCTCGCGGTTGTGTATTAGTGGCATATCCACACAACTGACACCTTTCATGAACCACTTCTCCCCCGGCGACCGAGTCGTTGCCATCGACACCGCTCTGAATGGACCAAGAGTGCTTCCAAACCACTTTCCTGACGACTGTTCGTTTCATTTCCCCGATGGCCCCTTGCAACCAAACAAGGTCTATCATGTCTATGCCTGCAACGAGCCCGGCAACGGCACCCAAGGCCTCTACCTCACCGGACTCAGGGTTTTCCTCGACCTCACGGAAATCTCATGGAGCGCATCCCGCTTCCGCCGCGTGGAGTCGACCGGGCATCCAAAAATCAGCCAGAAAACCGAACCCGAATCCTCGAGCTCGACTCAGGACTCCGACCCGGCCCTGGATACATAAGGTGACTCGCGCAGCACCGGCACCGCCGACCCGCTCAGCCACTTCCACCACTGCCACACGCAGGACAAGGTGATCAACGCGACCAGCGTCAGAAACACCGATACGACCACCACATCAAGCCGCGCGTTGAAGAGCGCCGATTTCAAAACCGCCAACCTCTCGTCGCTCACACCGCCCGCGATCTCCGCCTCGATCTTCGCGATCGCCGGAATGAACCCCGCAGCCTTCGCCGAGAAAATTTTCATCCATCCGGCGACAAAGGTCACCACCGCCAGAAACGCCAGCGGAATCACGGTCACCCAAGCGTACTTCGCGCGACCCGACTTGATCAAAATGGTGGTGCCAAGGCAGAACGCGATCACCGCAAGCAACTGGTTTGAAATTCCAAAAATCGGCCAAAGGCTCTTGGCAATGCCCTCGGGATCGATCGCCCCCTGATAAAGAAAATACCCCCAGCCCGCGACCAACAATCCGGTCGCAAGAATGTTGCCCAACCAACTACCAGTATCCGCAAGCGGTTTCCAAACATGCCCGAGCAGATCCTGCAAAATGAAACGCCCCACCCGCGTACCCGCATCGAGCGTGGTGAGAATGAACAAGGCCTCGAACATGATCGCAAAGTGATACCACAGCGCCAACGCGGTGTCGCCCGGCAGCACGCGTGAAAACATCGATGCCATGCCCACCGCAAATGTCGGCGCACCACCGGTCTTGCCGATCAGTGTCGGCTCCTGAATTTTTTCCGCCAACTCCTCCATCTCCTCAAGGGTCACGCGATAGGCCGGACCATAAGAGTTGATCTTTTCGATCTGACGCTCGACCGCCACCGCATCGCGCGCGTTCACCGGCGAGTTGATCGCGAAATACTGACCCGGCGGCAGCGCGCTTGCCGCAATGATCGCCATCAAGGCCACCAACATTTCGGTCACCATCGCCCCATAGCCGACGACCCGCACATCGCGCTCGCGCTCAAGCAACTTCGGCGTCGTGCCGGATGAGATCAAGGCATGGAATCCGCTCACCGCACCGCACGCAATGGTGATGCACACAAATGGAAACACCGGACCCGGCACGACAAATCCACTGCCATCGATGAACGGCGTCACCGCCGGCATCTTCAACTCGGGCATCGCCAGGACGATAAAAATTCCCAGCACCACCACCGTGCCAAGCTTCATGAAGGTGCTCAAATAATCGCGCGGCGCCAAAAGCAACCACACCGGCAAAACAGACGCCGCAAAGCCGTAAATCATCACCGCCCACGCGAGGTCCTTCGCTTCCCAACGCAGCGCATGATTCCACGACTCCGGCAAATATTTCCCGGCCACCACCGCAACGATGAGCCCGAGCACACCGATCACCGACGCACCGGTCACCCGCATCATGCCGGTCTTGATCAACAAACCCATCACCATCGCCAAGGGAATCGTCGCAGCGATCGTGAAAAGCCCCCACGGACTTTCCGCCAAGGCCTTGACCACCACCAAGCCCAGCACCGCGAGCAAAATCGTCATGATCGCCAACAGCGAAACCATCGCCACCAAACCCACAAACGGATGCACCTCTTCCTTGAGCATCTGCCCCAGCGATTTGCCATTGCGCCTCATGCTCGCAAGCAACACCACCGCATCATGCACGCCACCACCGAGCGTCGCGCCGATCAAAATCCACAAAGTCCCGGGCAAATAACCAAACTGCGCCGCCAGCACCGGACCCACCAAGGGCCCCGGCCCCGCGATCGCCGCAAAGTGATGACCAAAAACCACCCACTTCGGCGTCGGCACGAAGTCCTTGCCATCCGCACAGGTATGCGCCGCCGTCGCCCTTTGGTCATCGACCGCCAACACCTTCGCCACCAACCACGCGCTGTAAAAACGATAGGCCACCGCAAAGGTGCAAACACCGGCCACCACCAACCAAATCGCATTCACAGGCTCACCCCGCTGAAAGGCAGCCACCCCGACCGCAAAGGCCCCCAAAAGAGCAATCATCAGCCATAGCATCACGCGCAAAATTTTCATCATACACCATCGATAACGATCGCCCGCGACCCTGCCAAGAAAGATCATCCGCACCTTGCCAACGCGATGGCTTCGTGGGAAACCCAGCCATGCACGGCCCCATCCGATTTCTGCTACCACTCCTCCTGCTGGCGTCCTGCACGCCCTACGAACCAGCAACCGCACCACCTCAAAAGAAAGCGGCACCAGCACCGCCACCAGCAGCAGCAGCGATCACTGCAACACCGCTGACCGAAGCACCAAAAATTTTCGAAAACACTACCCCGCCCGCAGCCCCCACCCTCGTCACGCGCAACCTGCCAGAGTTCAACCTCGAAGGCGTCGCATTCGATTCAAGAACCCACCGCCTCCGTATCATCGATCAAGACGACGGCCCCGGCACCACCTTCACCGATGCCGCCCACGCCGGCTCTTCGCGCAACGCACTCGCCGCAATCAACGCCGGATTTTTCACACCCGAAGGCGAACCGCTCGGCCTCCTGGTCGCCGCTGGAAAATCAGCCGGATCATGGAACTCAGCGACCTCGATCGGCAGCGCGATCTGGCACGAATCCCACTCGAGCACCTCACGCATCAGCCGCCGCAACGAAACCAATCCAGCCACCGCCAAACAAATGCGCGAAACCCTACAATCCGGCCCGATGCTCGTCGATCGCGGCATCGTTGTCGGCGGACTCGAGTCCGATAAAACCAGCGCCCGCTGTTTCATCGCATGGGACGGCGGCACCCGCTGGTTCATCGGCCGCACCT
Source organism: Luteolibacter sp. (assembly GCA_044361475.1). Taxonomy (GTDB): domain Bacteria; phylum Verrucomicrobiota; class Verrucomicrobiia; order Verrucomicrobiales; family Akkermansiaceae; genus Luteolibacter. The sequence continues at coordinate 104,570 of JBIKIR010000001.1, forward strand.
CCCCCTGCCCGCTCAACTCGCTCGCCGCCACCCTTGCCTCCGGCAAACACTGCGGCTGGACGATCCACCGCGCCATGAACCTCGACGGCGGCCGCTCCTCCGACCTCTGGATCTCCTCCCGCGTCAGCGGCGGCCCCCTCACCTCACGCCCACCATGGAACCGCCCGGTCCGCAATTTCCTGATCCTTGTGCCACGGGAATGACCCCACGCGATGGCGGAAAATCCATCAATCCTCTTGGAAATCCATACCACACTTGATAGAGTCCGACCGTTCACAAAAATTTCATGCACCCTCGCCGTCATGCCCTGCTTCTCATGACCATGGCATCAGCCCTCTGCCTGAGCGCCTGCGCGTCGCGTCAAAATACCACCACGGCGACCACCGATGCACCGAAGCAGAGCTTCACCTCGAAGCTGAAAAAATTTCCGGTCGTCAAGCTGCCAAAACTTCGCATGCCCGGGCCATTTTTCGGACCCGACATCAAAATCGTCGAACCCCGCGAAAAGGATCTGAAAGAACTCCCCAGCGGCAGCGAGCTGGCCCAAGCCTACCGGAAAAAACAACGAGGTTTTTTTTGGATCGTCGGCGGACCAATCAATTTCGAGGAGCCCGATCTCCCCGCGCCCGGCATCGACATGGGCGAGGACCTGCTACCGCCTTTGCCGCAGTGAGCGCCGCGGCGATCGCGTCTCATGGTAGTTGCAGCCGATTCCCGGCTTGATCCATGACCGCTCTTCGCGGATCATCCTCCCATGATTCGCTCGGTCATGGCCCGACTCGCCTTCTTCGCATTTTTCATCAGCCTTTTGTCATCCTGCGGTGGCAACCCGCCACCACGCGCCATCCCGCGCGGCGAGGCCTACCGTCAACCGGTCAGCAACACCCAGGGCGTCTCGGCCCCCACGCCGATTCCGCGCAACCCGCCGCCACCGATCGTTGGCGAAAGCGCGCTCGTGCTCGATGTGCAAAGCGGCCGCGTACTCTACGCCAAAAATGCCGATGTCCCGCGCGCAGTGGCCAGCACACAGAAAATCATCACTGCACTCTGCGTGCTCGACACCGGCAACATCGACAAACCGGTGACCATCTCGCCCAGCGACCTCAACTGCGAACCCACCCGCCTCAATGTGAAACCCGGCGATGTCTACACCCGCCGCGAACTCCTCAAGGTGCTCATCGTCAAAAGCGCCAACGACGTCGGCCGCGCACTTGCCCGCGATGTCGGCGGCGATCAGGAAACTTTCGCGATGCTCATGAACCGCAAGGCGGCCTCACTCGGCATGCGCAACTCGCACTTCCGCAACCCCCACGGTCTCACCGAACCCGGCCAATACTCAACGGCCCGCGACATGGCCATCGCCGCCCGCGCCGCCTACCGCAGCCCACTCGTCCGCGCCTATGCCAGCACGAAGTCTTATACCTTCCGCTTCAACGATGGCCGCACTCGTTTCCTCGAAAACACCAACAAAGTCCTCAAGACATTGCCCTACTGCAACGGCCTCAAAACCGGCACGACCAACGCCTCCGGCCGCTGCCTCGTTTCCAGCGGATCCCTCGGCGGACGCTCGGTAATCGTGGTCGTTCTGAAGTCAAATAGCCCCAAC
>JBIKIR010000067.1:0-7074 GCA_044361475.1 Luteolibacter sp.
ATCCCAGGCGTCATCAATTTGTTCTACGATCTCATTTCCGAGTTTGGGAAGTGTTCTCATGCCGAGATGAGGTTCTCCCTAAATCACCGATAGGTAAAGTCAAATATCTATTAGACTTTGGTATAAGTCATTCATGTGGTCTGGGAAGTTTTAAGATTTGCCCTCTCAGGCCACTAAAGTTTCAACAAACCACTGGCTCCGCTTTGCGGGACCACTTCAGAATTTGCATGCCTGCAATTGCTGGTCCGAATTTGCTTCTGCCGCGCCAGTAAGAATCGGCACCCGCCCGCGGCTTCTCGAAAACAAAGCGCAAATGGCGCTGGATCTAATTGCCGAGGATGAGCGGAATCTTCTGTCTATGGCTGTGTTGTTGCTCAGTCGTGGATGTCTATCCACTTCATCGCAACGCCTTGCCATGGCCAAAATTTTCTCGCTTCACCGGCTGCACCTTTTCGCAAACTGCTCTAACCGCCGCGATCAGCCCTTCTTGTTGACTTTCTTTTCGGGGAGAGCGGAGGCCTTCCAGGCCTTCTCGATCAGCCCCTTGAGAACGATCGCTTCCTCCCAGCTGTTTGGGAGGCTGTGGAGGTTGTAGCCTCCGTTGGGTCCCATTTCCGGGCAGACATAGAGTTCACGTCCTGCCTGCTTCCCCTGGCGCCAGACGCGAAAGAGAGCTTCGGCGAAGGGGAGCCAATCCTTGATCTCCGGGGTGAGGTTTCCCTTTCCGTCGGTGACGGGAATCTGGCAGTGGTGGCCGTTGAAGGGACGAAGATGGACGAGTTGCGCGCGCTGAATCAGCTTTGGCTGGACGAGCAACTTCTCGGCGTAGTTGCCGGGATGCAGGTGCTTGACCACCGAGATGTGAGAGTAGTCGAGCGTCATCGGGAGGTATTTCCCGGTGGCCTTCCGGTAGCCATCGGCGAGTGCATAGGTTTTCTCTGGGGTCTCCGTGCAGGTGTCGCGGTGGATCTCCACGGAGGGTTCGCAGCCGATCGCCTCCGCTTCCTTCATGAGGCGCAGGGTCAGCTTGAGGGCTTCGGGAGTGAGGGTATCTTCGTCGGCCAACTGGACATTGATGAAGTGGCCGCCGTTATCGGCGTTTTGCTTGAGCAGTTTGCGGAATTCCTCGGCCTTTGCGGACGAGAAGTAACCGTTGATTATCAGGCCGTGTTTGTCGGCCAGTTTTTTGATTTCAGGGGTGGCCATCGTCGCCAAGCCATCAAATCCGGCTTCTTTGATCGCCTTCAGCTTGCGTTCCAAGGACCATTCCTTCTTGGCGCTGGGGTACTCACTCAGCGACCACATGGCCGCGATCATGCGAAGTTTCGGGGGGGGGTCTTTTTTCATAGTTTTGTTTTCTTTGTGAGTTGCGTCATTGAAAAATGGCGCCGGTGGGGTGAGGTCGTTGCGCCATGATTCATGACACTCAGAATTGGTTGGTTTTCTCTCGTTTGATGGTGGTTTTGGCAAGATTTTCCGCTTGAACAGACGCAATGCGCTTTGTGGTGATTCGGGAGTTTCAGCGTTCGCCTCGACTGGGGAAGGTGAGTGCGGCGGTCCCCATGAAGTGAACGAATACTTGGCTGTTTTAGGGGTGCGATTGCTTCAGGGCATTTCGCAGAATCACTGCCGGATGCATTGCGCGGCGGCCGGTGCCATCGTGAATCTGGTGGCGGCAGCTGGTGCCTGGGGCAGCGATCAACGCCTTGGGGTCGAGCATTTCCGCGACCGGAAACAGCACGAGTGAGCCGATCTTCATCGAGACCTCGTAGTGTTCTTTTTCATAACCGAAGGATCCTGCCATGCCACAGCAGCCGGATGGGATTTCGCGAACGGTGAAATTTTCCGGCAGGGACAGCATGCTCAGTGTCGGTTGCACCGATGAGAGCGCCTTCTGGTGACAATGCCCGTGCACATGCACCGTTTTTGCTTCGTCGGTGAAACTGCTTGAGGTGATGCGGCCGGCGCTGATTTCGCGTGCGATGAACTCATCGAGCATGAGGCAATGGGGCGCGAGATTTTTTGCGGCATCGTGGAGTGATGGTTCCACAAGCACCGGATATTCGTCGCGGAATCCAAGAATCGCCGAGGGTTCGATACCGATGAGCGGTTCTTCTTGTGAAACGAGTGGTGAAAGCAGGCGGACATTTTCCTCGGCAAAATGTTTGGCCCTGCGGACGAGTCCTTTGGAGAGCGAGGCGCGACCGCTCTCGACATGCTTTGGCAGAACGACTTCGTAGCCCAGGAGTTCGAGCAATTCGACAGTGGCGATGCCGGCATCGAGATCATTGAAATCGGTGAATTCATCGCAGAACAAATGGACGCGACCGATGCTGTCTCGTTTCGATTGAAGCGGTTTGCGTTCGGCAAACCATTGGTGCAGCGGTGTGTGATTGAGTCGCGGCATCGTGCGGTCCGGATGGAATCCGATGAGGCGGTTGGCGATGCGTCGCAGTACGGGGGTTTGCAAAATGGCATTGTACAGCCATGGCGCGAGCGAAGCGAGGCGCGCGCTGTCGGCGAAGCGGGCGATGATCCACGAGCGCAACGGCACGCCGTGCATTTCCTGGTAATGCTGCAGAAACTCGGCTTTGAGTTTGCTGATATCGACACTCGATGGGCATTCCGACTTGCAGGCTTTGCAGGAAAGGCAGAGGTCCATGACCTCTTTGATTTCCTCGCTGTCGAAGGGGCGCGTGGCGTCGGCCGGATCGGTCAGCATCTGACGCAGGATGTTGGCGCGGGCGCGAGTGGTGTGTTTTTCCTCGCGGGTGGCCATGTAGCTCGGGCACATCGTGCCACCTGCGAGCGGGCCTTTGCGGCAATCGCCGGAGCCATTGCATTTTTCCGCCGCGCGCAGCATGCCTGCGGTGTCGCTGAAATCAAAAATCGTTTGGGGCTCGGGTGTTGCGCGATCGGGCGAATAACGCAGCGCGCTGTCCATCGGCGGGGTGTCGACAATTTTGCCGGGGTTGAAAATTCCCTTGGGATCAAAAAGCGCCTTCACATTGCGCATCAGGCCATAGCAGTGGTCGCCGACCATCAGCGGTATGAACTCACCGCGCAGGCGACCATCGCCGTGTTCACCGCTGAGAGAGCCGCGGTATTTTTTCACCAGCAAGGCGATGTCGGTGGCGACTTCGCGAAACATCTTGAGGCCTTCGGGAGTCTTGAGGTCGAAGAGCGGACGCGTGTGGAGTTCGCCGGATCCGGCATGTGCGTAATAGACGCAGTCGATGCCGTATTTGGTGCGCAGCAGTTCATCGAATTCGGCGATGTAGTTCGGCAGGTCGCGCACATCGACAGCCGTGTCCTCGACCACTTCGCGGGGTTTGGCGTCGCCGACGACATTGCTCATCAATCCCTGGCCGGCGCGGCGCAGTTCCCAAACCTTGTTTCCATCGGCACCCCAAAGCACGGGAGCCGCGTAGCCCATGGCGGCGTTCTTCCAATCATTGGTGAGGGCGTTGACAGCGGCCTCCGCTTCTTCGCGCGAGTCGCGGCGGATTTCCACGACGAGGATCGCTCCCGGGTTGCCGACGACGAAGTCGCGATTGCGTTGCTGTGCGAGGTTCGACTTGGTGCATTCGAGAATGTGGTGGTCGATCAGTTCGCAAGCGCTGGGGTTGTGGGGCAGCGCGAGAAGGTTGGCGTGGAGTGATTCGTTGACGGATTCGAAATGCCCGCAGACCAGTGCGGCGTGGGGTGGGGGAAGCGGCGAGCAATCGAGTTCGATTTCCGTGGCAAAAAAGAGCGTGCCCTCAGATCCGGCAATGAGCTTGCAGAGGCTGAAAGGTTTATCGGATTGCGGGTCGAAGACATCGGCATCCATCAGGAGGTCGAGTGCGTAGCCGGTGTTGCGGCGCGGGATAGATGCGAGAGGAAAATTGTCGCGCACTTGTCGGCGGTTTTCCGGATCGGCGAGCAGGTTGCGAAGTTCGCGGTGGATTCTGGTTTCCAGCGTGTCAGGGCCTGCGCATTTGGCTTCGAATTCTTCGCGCGTGAGCGGGCCGAAGGTGGCCTCCGAGCCATCGCTGAGAAACCCGCGCAGTGACAACACATGCTCGCGAGTGCTGCCATAGACGATCGAGTTCGAGCCGCAGGAATTGTTGCCGAGCATGCCGCCGATCATGGCGCGGTTGGCAGTGGATGTCTCCGGGCCGAAAAGCATGCCATGCGGTGCGAGTGCGTGATTCAGCTCATTTCTGACCACGCCGGGTTGCAGGCGGACGCGGCGATTCTCCGGATCGATGTCGATGATCTCGGTGAAATGTTTTGAAACATCGACCACCAGTCCGCTGCCGACGCATTGTCCGGCGAGCGAGGTGCCGGCCGCGCGTGGAATGAGGCCGATGCCATGGGATGCGGCAAAGCGGATGATTTCCCCGAGGTCGGATTCGTTTTTTGGAAATGCGACGCCGAGAGGCATTTCCTGATACTCGGAAGCATCGGTGGCGTAGAGGCGGCGCAAGGTTTCGCCCGTGTGCAGCTCGCCGGAAATGCGCGCTGCAAGTTGCTCAAGGTTGACGTGTTTCATTTCACGGTTTGCTGTCCAGTGTGCCATTGGCCCAGTGGTGCATGAATTCGATCAGTTGTGTGTGAGTGGCGCTGTGTCCGTTTCGCACGAAGTAGCCAGACACCGCGCATGCGAGTACGAGCGCATTGGCATCGCTGAGTTGCAGTGCCAGTGCCGTGCAGAATCCAGCATTGAAACGATCGCCCGCGCCAGTGCTTTTTGCTGGGAACTGGCAATAGGGTCCGTATTGGGCGGTGCTTGCCTCCTCGGAGGAGCTCACCGCGTAGCGGATGCGGTGCACGACGACTCGGCTGATGCCGAGCAAATCGCGCAATGCGGATGCCTGGCGCTGCGTTTCTTCCGGCGACGCATCCGCGGGAGCGCTGGGCAACCCGTGCAGGCGGCAGAGGATGTTCGCTTCGTTGCCATTGAGGCCGAGTGTCAGCGGACCTGAAGGCTCGAAGTCGCGCAGCATGCCCGCCATTTCGAGAATGTCTTCGGCTGCGCGGCTGGATGGATCGACCAGGTCGATGAAAAAATGCGGGCGATGCGTGAGCGTCGAAAAGACCTCGCGCTGCAGCATCTTCCACACGGAGGTCATGTGAGGGTATAGCGTCCAGTTGGTGAGCGCGATGACTTGTGCATCGGCGCAGGCCTTGGCGTAGGCCCCGTTGGCAAGCAACCCGCGTACCGCATCGGGTGTGAATTCGGCCAGTTGTTTGACCGAGCTGAACATGAGTTTGCCGTCATTGAACTCGAAGGCGAGCGTGCGTCCGGGCTCGCGGCCCCATGAGTGGAAGCCATGGCACTTTGCGGCGATTTCGCGGTAGGCCGGGTGCACCGGTTCGCCGAGCGTGGCGAAGCATTCGACCTTTGCGCCAAGGCTGGCCAGACCGTCCGACAGGTTCACGGCGCAGCCGCCGGGATGCACGTCGTGCACGACGATTTCACGCAGGCTGCTGTGACCCGCCGAGGCGCTGACCAATGAGCCAAAGGTCGCGATGTCCGGCACGGGGGTGAAATCATCCAGCGAGCGGCGTTCACCAACGAGCGATATCATCTCATCGACAAAGCCATCGAAGCCCGTGACTGCCCGGCATGCACTTGGATCGATCGACTCGATGACAAGTGCGCTTTGCTTGAGGTCTGCGGCAGAGGTCATGATGGATCGCTGAGGAGTTTCACGATTGCGGGTTCATCCTCATCGACATGCGGGTATCGGCCGACATCGGGGTTTGCAAAAAAATTGTCATTGGCATCATCGTTTGCCGTGGAGACCTCGCCGATGATGCATTCGTCGGAGACGGGTGCGAATTCATGCCAAACGCCCGGCACAAGGGTGACGCGGTGGCCGGACTCGAGCACGACAATGTCGCCACCCTTGAACTGCTGTGTGCGGTTGTTGACGATCATTTCGAAAGGCTGCCCCGTCGTTTTTTCCGGATGTCCCGGCCACACTTGAATCTGCAGTCGTCCCCAGCGACTGATGATGTCTTCCTTTTTCTTTTGGTGGCAATGGGCGGGGGTGGTCATGCCTTTGCGCGCATACATCAGCTTTTCGCAATACTCCGGGTATTCCGCAAGGTTGACGAGCACGAGCCCGTGAGCGCGCCAGTCGCCGAGGCCGAAGTCGGTGACATCCCAGCGAGGCTCAGGTGGAAGAGTCCAGCCGTGCGCCTCGAAACAGACGGTGGCGGAATTGACGAGGTTGTTGATTTCGCTGCGTTTCATGATTTTGAATATGGGAAATGGTTGGTGAGCAGGGATAACATGAGACTATTTGTAACTCATCTTGTTGGTGGTGAGCTGCAGGTCCTGTTGCAGTGATCTCTGTGGCTTGATGCCGGTATGTTGGAGTACGCCGTGGTAGGCCTTGACCGCATCGACTGGTGTGATCTCGCCATCAACCACGCGGCGCAGGAATTCGATGAACGCGAGCGGGCTTTCCGAGAGGTTGATCTTGCGGCCGAAGAGGGCGACTTTGGCGCCGTGCTTGCGGGCATCGTGAATGAGCTGGAAGGCATCGAGTGTGGTGCCAGCGCTGCCGCCGAGGATGCCGACCACAAGTTTGGAATCGTAGGCCACCAGTTCTTCAAGCGGCCCAGGCCCGTTGTAGGGGATTTTCAAAAACACCGGCCTGCCGACTTCGGTGACGCCGGCGAGCGTGCGGATGATGTGGTCGTTGAGGAATCCGGCAACCTTCTTGTCGGGAATGCCAGGGTTCACATTCGGATTGAAGACCTCGAGAAAGTAGCGGAAGCCCTTGCGTTCGGCTTCGATCCGGAAGTCCTGGAAATCCTGCAAGGCTTTGTAATCCCAATCGATGTTGTTGGTGAAGGTGATTGAGTAAAGGCCGAGGTCGGCACCGGTGTAGGCCAGGCTGTGGTTGTCGGTGAGGCGGCCGTATTTGATGTGGTCGATCGTGGCGGTGCGAAACGAGCGTGATGGATGATCGGTCGGGTATTTGCCACCGCGCACGGCCCAGACATCCGAGGTGTCGTTGGCACGCGCCGCAGGTGTGATGGCGGAGTTGCGGAAAAGGCCTTCCTTGATGCCGA
>JBIKIR010000032.1:0-25574 GCA_044361475.1 Luteolibacter sp.
GCTTTGCTCTTTTGACTCATGATTCCAGATATCGTTTGCATCTGGGTGTCATTATTTCTGGCGCAACGACCTTCCTCAGCTACTTTTTTGCTGGCCCGCCGGTGTCATTCTACTTGGCGCAATGCGCCCCTCTTTTGAAGAAGAAGATTGTTCTTTTCCCTAATAACCAATCACTAATAACTTATAACTCTTCTATCACTTCGTGAAGACGACGTTGGCGTTGGCGCCGTAACGGAGGAGTTTGGGGAATAGGCGGAAGAGCAAGGAGTCGGCTTTCTGAATGAGTGCGGAGAGGAAGCCGAAGCGGTCGGAGAGGGCTTTCATCGGGTAGCCGAGGAGGTTGAACATCTGGACCTGGCAGCCGGAAAATCCGCATTTTTCCATGCGTGCGAATTGAGAGAGGTAGAGGTTGCTTTCGTCGCCGAGTTCTTCTCTAGCCATGCGCACCGCCCTGATGGCGGCAACGAGCAGGTTGTGGCCCATCGGCTCGAAGATGAAGACAAAGCGTCCGCCGGGCTTGAGCACCCGGACAACCTCGCGAGCGAGCCCCTCGGGATCATGCGCGAGGTGATGCAATGCGGCCTGCCCCCACACAAGATCGAAGGACGCGTCCTGATAGGCGCTGAGATCGAAAGCATCGCCGGCAACGAATGAGAGACCGGGAAGTTGCTTGAGCTGTTCATCGACCTCCGGTCCAGTGGCCGCATAGAAGTCGAGCCCGATGACCTCAGCCTGCGGAAAGACCTTGGACAAGGCGATGGCGAGCTTGCCGAAGCCGCCGCAGATCTCGAGTGCGCGTCCGCCAGTGAGATCGATACGACAGAGTTCGCTGTAACCCGCAAGAAAAAGCGGCCTGTCGGATCGCGGGAATCCGCCAATCGCTGGCAGCATCGCCTCCGCCCGCGGGTCGAAGGGAGGAGATGGATGGGTGAGGTGCATGGGAGGAGGGGTAAACGCTGAAACGCTGAAACGCTGAAACGCTGAAACGCTGAAAGGAAGAGGAAGAGGTGAAATTCTAAATCTTAAATTCTAAATTCGAAACGGGAGAGGGAAGAAGAAGTCAGAGGTCAAAGGTCATTGGGGAAGATAAGAAGAAGCTGCTTCTTCTTTTTCCCTAATAACCAATTTCTAATATCCAATTGCTATTCACTCTCTGCGTTCCTTTGCGACCTTGGCGGTGAATCATTTTTGATGAGTCGGCGCTGCGGGGCCGCATCGCCCTACCGGGGATAGAGACAAGATTTCAAGCGGCAAGAATCCAGAGAGAATGGGCTGCTTCGATCCGCTATCCATGATCTACGATCCCTCTTCTCTGCGATCCTTTGCGACCTTGGCGCCTTGGCGGTGAATCATTTTTGATGAGTCGGCGCTGCGGGGCCGCATCGCCCTACCGGGGAATTGAAGAGGTGGGCGGGACGCCCACTCTCCTTGAAGTACGGGCGGGCCGCCCGTGCCCCTCTTGTGGAGAAGTCGCTGCTTCTTTCTTCCCTAATCACTTATAACTTATAACTCTTCGATTATGACATTTCGTTGTTGATGAAATTTTTGACGAAGTCATTCATTTCGTTTTCGTGGGAGTCGAGCTCGCGGACGAGTTGGAATTGGTTGCGTGCGCGGTGGAGGTTGTGGTTGGGGCGTTTGGCGGCGAAGTATTGGTCGCCGAGGAGGTGGTCGGTGAGGAAGCGGAGGCCGACTTCGAAGGTGAGGAGTTTTCCGGAGAATGGGAGGTTGGCGATTTCGGTGGGTGTGAGGACGCCGGCCATTTCTTCGAGGAATCCGCGGGCGAGGGCTTGGAAGATGGGTAGGCGGACATGGATGCTGGCGAGGTCGCGGCTGTCTTCCTCGATGGGTGAAACACAGGTGCGGATGAGGTCGCCAAAGTCGTAGAGGGAGAGCCCGGGCATGACCGTGTCGAGATCGACGACACACATGCCGAGGCCGCTTTGGTCGTCGATGAGGACATTGGAGAGTTTGGTGTCGTTGTGGGTGATGCGCTCGGGGATGAGGCCTTGGGCGTGGAGGCCGAGGAGGTGGTGGGCGATGGATTCGTTGGCGAGGGCGAATTCGATTTCTTCGCGGCATTGGGCGGCGCGGCCGAGGGGATCGGCGGCGATGGCGGCTTGGAGGGCGGCGAAACGCTTGGGCGTATTGTGGAAATCGGGGATGGTTTCGATGAGTCGCGTGCCGGGGAGATCCGAGACGAGGCGTTGGAATTCGCCAAATTTTCGCGCGGCCTGATAAGCTTGATCGGGGGTATCGACGACATCGAAGCTGGTGCAGCCCTCGATGAAGTGAAAGCAGCGCCAATAAGTGGGCTCGGGTTGTTGCGTATTGGCAGGCTCGCAATGGAGTGCCTGACCTTCATGGGTTCGCACGAGCGTGAGCGAGCGGCGGTGGAGGTCAACGAAAGGTTCGCCGATGAGGCGATTGCTCAGGTGGGAGCAAACGCGCTCGACATTTTCCATGAGCGAGACCGGGTCGCGGAAAATGCGGTGGTTGATGCGTTGGATGATGTAGCGGCGTTGGTTGCCATCGTGCTCGAAGCTGGCAGCAAAGGTGTCGTTGATGAGTCCGTTGCCGAAGGCACCACCCTCGACGAAGGTTCCTTCGATGCCAAAGGCGCGGCAGATGTGTTCGAGGCGCATGGGGAAATAAGGGTTTAGTTTGAAGTGAAGAGGAAGAAAGGAAGCACTAAATCTTAAATTCGAAATTCGAAACCAAGAGGAGAGAAGTTATTGGTTATTTGTTAAGAGTTATTGGGGGAAGAGGGGGAAGAACATCGAACATCCAACATTGAACATTGAAGTGGAAGAAGAGGTGAAGCACTAAATCTTAAGCACTAAATTCGAAATGGAGAGGAAGAGAGGAAGCGCTAAATCTTAAATTTGAAAGGAAGAATGTGAAGATGCCGCTTCTGATCTAGCTTCTTCTGTCTTTAGGTCTTCTGTCTTCGCTTGAAACTTGAAGCTTCTCTGCGTTTCTAATTTAGAATTTAGGATTTAGAATTTTTATCCGGCTTCTTTCACGATCTACGATCTACGATCTACGATCTACGATCTACGATCTGCAATCCATAATCTGCGATCTAAATATCTTTTTCCCCTGCTTTGAAGAAGTGTTTGCGGGCGAGGTTGATGCCGATGCTGGCTGCGGCGAGGATGGCGACTCCGGCAATGACGAGGCCGATTTGGCCTTTGAATATGGCGCCGCCAGTGAGGACGAATCCGCTGCCGTAAAGTGCGCTGATAGGTAGGGCTATGGCGAGGGAATGCAGCAGTGGAACACCGAGCAAGCCCGTGGCGTAGTTTTGCACGAAGAGAGGAACTCCCGGGGTGATGCGCAGCATGAGGGCGAGCTTCCAGAGGTTGGTGCGTGGCATGGATTGCCAACGCTCCCAACGCTCACCGAGGATGCGTGAGATGAGTGTGCGGCAGGGTCCGGCCGAGAGCCAATGGGTCCATGTAATGTTGAGAAGCACCGCGCTGATGGCGAGAGCGCATCCGCTTGCCGTACTGCCCCAGACGATGCCGGCTAGGATGAGCAGCGGCGATGCGGGAAATGCGAAGCCGGGAAGAATGGCGATGGCGAGGAAGAGCCCGGCGGGGTTCTCGCGGCACCAGTCGAGGATGAAGGACATGGGGGGGAAAGATTTAAGAGCCAAGAATCAAGAGTCCAGAGGAAGAGGGAGAGGGAGAGGGAGAGGAGAATAGTTATTGGTTATTTGTTATTAGGTTATTGAGAAGAGGATGCGGCTTCTTTTGCGACCTGAGATCCACAACTGCGATCTACGATCTATTCTCTTTTCTTCTTTATTCGCGTTTATTCGCGTCCATTCGCGGTTCAAAAACTCTGAATGAGTCGGCGCTGCGGGGCCGCATCGCCCTACCGGGTGGGATAGAACAGGATGCCCCAGCTACGGTGAATTTGTTATTAGGTTATTGAGAAGAGGATGCGGCTTCTTTTGCGACCTGAGATCCACAACTGCGATCTACGATCTATTCTCTTTTTTCTTTATTCGCGTTTATTCGCGTCCATTCGCGGTTCAAAAACTCTGAATGAGTCGGCGCTGCGGGGCCGCATCGCCCTACCGGGTGGGATAGATCAGGATACCCCAGCTACGGTGAAGATGTGGGCGGGACGCCCACTCTCCTTGAAACACGGGCGGGCCGCCCGTGCCCCTCTTGTGAAGAGCACGACAGGAGTGTCGTGCCTCCTTAGGGGAGGGGGCCTCCAACCAATAACTAATAACGAATAACCAATAACTCATCCTCCCATCAGACGATCATGCCGGCGGCGACGGTTTCGTTGGTGCCGGGGTCGATGAGGATGAAGGATCCGGTGCTGCGATTGCGGCGGTAGGAGTCGTGGATGAGGGGGACGGCGCTGCGCAGGGAGATGCGGCCGATGTCGTTCATTTGGAAGCTGTCGATGCCTTCGATTTTGTGAAGGGTGTTGATGTCGACATGGTATTTTACTTCTTGGACGATCGCCTTGGTTTCCTGGGTGGTGTGGCGGATGACGAGCTTAGCCTTGGGCGGCATGGGTTTGGCGGAGAACCAGCAGATCATCGCCTCGATGTCCTGGCCGACTTGCGGAGGGTTGTTGGCTTTGACGAGGGTGTCGCCGCGCGAGATGTCGATTTCGTCGGTGAGGGTGAGGCAGATGGACTGCGGAGCGAAGGCTTCGTCGATTTCGCCATCGGGTGTGTGGAGGGCTTTGACGCGGGTCTTGAAGCCGGAGGGCAGGACGGTGACTTCGTCGCCGGGTTTGAAAACGCCACCAGCGACGCGTCCGGCGTAGCCGCGGAAGTCGTGCCATTCGTCGCTCATCGGGCGGATGACCCATTGGACGGGGAAGCGCGCATCGACATGATTTTCCTCGCCGCCTACGTAGACATGCTCGAGATGATAAAGGAGCGTGGGGCCTTGGTACCAGGGCATGCTTTCCGATTTGTCGACGACATTGTCGCCATTGAGTGCGGAGATCGGGATGTCGGTGATCTCGACAATGTTATCGAGGCGTGACGCGAAGTCGCGGAAGTCGGCGATGATGTTGTTGTAAACTTCCTCCGAGTAGTCGACGAGGTCCATCTTGTTGACGGCGACGACGAGGTGCTGGATGCGGAGCAGGTTGGCGACGAATGAGTGGCGCTTGGTTTGCTCGATGACGCCCTTGCGTGCATCGATGAGGATGATGGCGAGGTTCGCGGTGGAGGCGCCGGTGACCATGTTGCGGGTGTACTGGATGTGCCCGGGCGTGTCGGCGATGATGAACTTGCGCTTCGGTGTGGCGAAGTAGCGGTAGGCGACATCGATGGTGATGCCTTGCTCGCGCTCGGCCTTGAGTCCATCGGTGAGCAGGGCGAGGTTGACATGTTCGTCGCCACGCTTGCGCGAGGATTCCTCGACGGCTTCGAGTTGGTCTTCAAAGATCGATTTGGAATCGTAAAGAAGGCGGCCGATGAGGGTGGATTTGCCGTCATCGACGGAACCGGCGGTAGTGAAGCGGAGGAGGTCCATGGGGTAAATGCTGAAAAACTGAAAAGCTGAAATGCTGAAAGGAAGAGGGGATGAGAGAGGTAAAAACTGAAATGCTGAAATGCTGAAATGCTGAAAGGAAGAGGAAGATGGTAAATGCTGAAGGGCTTCGGTTATAGTTGAGGTTGAGAGTGAAGTGCTTTTTCTTATTTCAGATTTTCAGCATTTCAGCGTTTCAGCTTTTATTTAAAAGTACCCTTCTTTCTTCCGGTCTTCCATGGCGGTTTCGGAGCGTTTGTCGTCGGCGCGGGTGCCGCGTTCGGTTTGGCGGGCGGCTGCGACTTCGGCGATGACTTCATCGAGGTCGGATGCGGGGGATTCGACGGCGCCGGTGCAGGTGGCATCGCCGATGGTGCGAAAGCGGACGGTGCGGGTCGTGACGGTTTCGTGATCCTGGGCTTTGAGAAAATCGGTGACGGCGAGGAGTTGGCCGTTGCGTTCGAAGACTTCGCGCTGGTGAGCGAAGTAGATCGAGGGGAGCGGGATTTTTTCGCGTTTGATGTACATCCAGATGTCCATCTCGGTGAAGTTCGAGAGTGGGAAAACGCGGAAGTGTTCGCCGGGGTTCTTGCGTCCGTTGAAGAGGTTCCAGAGTTCAGGGCGCTGGTTTTTCGGGTCCCACTGGCCGAAGTCGTCGCGATGCGAGAAGAAGCGTTCTTTCGCACGGGCTTTTTCTTCATCGCGTCGTCCGCCGCCGAGGCAGGCGTCGTATTGGTGTTTCTCGATCGTGTCGAGGAGTGTGACGGTTTGAAGTTTGTTGCGCGAGGCGTTGGGGCCTTTTTCCTCGACAACGCGTCCGGTATCGATCGATTCCTGCACGAGGCCGACGACCAGGTTGGCGCGGATGAGGTCGACGAATTCGTCGCGGTAGGTCATGGTCTCATCGAAGTTGTGTCCGGTATCGATGTGGACGAGTGGGAAGGGCATGCGTGCGGGCCAGAAGGCTTTGCGTGCGAGCCATGCCATGACGATTGAGTCCTTTCCGCCCGAGAAGAGGAGCGCTGGGTTTTGAAACTGGGCGGCAGTTTCGCGAAGGACGAAGATCGCCTCGGCTTCGAGTTGGTCGAGGTGGCTGAGGTTGTAGCTGGGCATTGGGATTGGGGTAAAAGCTGAAATACTGAAAAGCTGAAATGCTGAAAGGAAGAGAAAGAGTTTACCGCGAAGGCGCAAAGGGCGCTGAGATGAAGAGTTATTTGTTATTAGTTATTGGGGAAGAGGATGAGGCGGCTTCTTCATTTCTTTTCTTGAAACTGAACACTGAAAACTTGAAACGATTGGGGTAAAAGCTGAAATACTGAAAAGCTGAAATGCTGAAAGGAAGAGAAAGAGTTTACCGCGAAGGCGCAAAGGGCGCTGAGATGAAGAGTTATTTGTTATTAGTTATTGGGGAAGAGGATGAGGCGGCTTCTTCATTTCTTTTCTTGAAACTGAACACTGAAAACTTGAAACGACTCCTCAAAGCGCCGCCACGGGGCGGAGGGTGGGGCACTTGGAGTGATGGGTCAATAAAAAATTACTAAACTGACCAACTTGGTAATGAATTGGCGAGATCGGGTCAGAAATCGTTTATATTCAATGAGTTGTAGAAATTCGTTGTGAGATCGATTTGAGGAGTTGGGAGGTGGAATCCTCGAGGGTGGTGGTTTCGGTATCGATGATGAGGTCAGCGTTTTCGGGGATGTCGAACTGGCTTTGTTTGCCGGTGAAGTTGGGGATTTCGCCTTTGGCGGCCTTCGCGTAGAGGCCTTTGACATCGCGTTGCTCGCAGGTTTCGTAGCTGGCCTTGATGAAGACCTCGAAGAGGTCGTTGCCGAGAATGTCGCGGGCGATTTGGCGGAGTTCGGCGCGCGGGGTGATGGCGGAGACGAAGGTGATGATGCCTTGGTGGGCGAGGATTTTTGCTGTCTCGGCGATGCGGCGGATGTTTTCCGCTCGGTCCTCGTCGCTGAAGCCGAGGTTCGAGTTGAGTCCGGTGCGGAGGTTGTCGCCATCGAGGATGATGGTGAAGCGGCCGTGCTCGTGGAGCTGGCGTTCGACGGCGTTGGCGATGGTGGACTTGCCGGAGCCGGAGAGGCCGTAGAGCCAGATCACGGTGCCGCGTTGGCCGAGCAGGCGTTCCTTGTCCTCGCGTTTGAGGAAGCGGTGGAATTCGGTGAGGAGCATGCGGGAGGAGGAAGAAAAGTAGAAAGTAGAAAGCGGAAAATTGAAATGAAGAGGAAGAGGAGAAGCACTAAATCATAAATTCGAAATTCGAAACAGAAGAGGTCAGAGGGGAAGAGGGAGAGTTTACCGCGAAGGCGCGAAGGTCGCAAAGGGACGCGGAGGAAGAAGAGTTATTGGTTATAAGTTATGGGTTATTGGGGAAGATAAGAAGAAGTGGCTGCTAAGTGGCTTCTTAAATTTCCCCCTAATAACTAATAACGAATAACTTATAACTTTTCCCTTGGCGGTGAATCATTATTGATGAGTCGGCGCTGCGGGGCCGCATCGCCCTACCGGGTGGAGAAATGGAGCAGGACGCTCCATGGACGGCCTGGATCAAGATGAGCCAGCTACGGTGAAGATACGGGCGGGCCGCCCGTGCCCCTCTTTGGAAGAATTGACGATTTATTCGCGCGGACCTTTGGGGACAAAGGTCCCTGCCTAAGAAGAAGCGGCTTCTTTGTCTTCCCTAATAACGAATCACGAATAACCTATCACTCTTTTCACGCTCCTTTGCCGATGCTGAAGGCTTTGAAGCCGTGGGCTTTGAGGGCGGAGGTGGGGAGGATGGCGCGGCCGTCGAAGACGAAGGCAGGTTTGAGCATCAGGTCGTGGATGCGTTGAAGGTCGAGAGTTTTGAATTCGTCCCACTCGGTGAGGGTGGCGAGGGCGTGGGCGTCTTTGGCGGCGGCGTAGGGATCGGCGGCGATCTCAACATTGAAGTCGATGATGTCTTGCGGGACGCCGACTTCGAGGAGGTCGCGTTGGATGGTTTCCTTGGGAACGCGCGGGTCGTAGATCACGACATGGGCGTTTTCGGCGACGAGGTCGCGGACGATGTTGATGGCGGCGGATTCGCGGGTGTCGTTGGTGTCTTTCTTGAAGGCGAAACCAAGGATGGCGATGCGTTTGCCGGAGACCGTATTGAAGAGCGTGCGGACGATTTTTTCGACGAAGCGGGATTTTTGCCAATCGTTCATGGTGACCACCGAGCGCCAGTAGGCGGCGGCCTCCGGGAGGCCGAAGGATTCGCAGAGGTAGACGAGGTTGAGGATGTCCTTTTGGAAGCAGGACCCGCCGAAGCCGACGGAGGACTTGAGGAACTTGGGTCCGATGCGCGAGTCGGCACCGATGGCGCGCGCGACTTCATCGACATCGGCGCCGGTGGCTTCGCAGAGTGCGGAGATCGAGTTGATCGACGAGATGCGTTGGGCGAGGAAGGCGTTGGCGACGAGCTTCGAAAGTTCGGAGGACCAGAGGTTGGTAGTGATGATTTTTTCGCGTGGGACCCAGTTGGCGTAGACCGAGACGAGGGCCTCGAGTGCGGCTTGTCCTTCGGGGTTTTGCTCGCCACCGATGAGGATGCGGTCGGGGTTTTCCATGTCGGCGACGGCGGTGCCTTCGGCGAGGAACTCGGGGTTTGAAAGGACTTGGAAGGTGGCCTCCTTGCAGGAGTTTGCAGCGAGGATCGTCTGGATGGCGGTCGCTGTTTTGACCGGGATGGTCGACTTCTCGACGATGATTTTGTTGCCCTCGGAGACCTCGGCGATGAGGCGTGCGGCGGACTCGATGTAGCGGAGGTCGGCCGCGCGTCCGGCACCGATGCCGTAGGATTTCGTCGGTGTGCCGACGCAGACGAAGATCAGGTCGGCTGCGGCGATGGCGGGTTTGATGTCGGTGGTGAAATGGAGGTTCTTGCCGCGCGCGGATTCGACCACTTCCTGGAGGCCGGGTTCATAGACGGGCAGGTCGCTTGTGTTCCATGCGTCGATGCGTGCCTGATTGAAGTCGCAGACGGTGACCTGGATGTGAGGGCACTTGGCGGCGATCATGGCCATGGTGGGTCCGCCGACATAACCGGCGCCGAGGCAGCAGATGGATTTGATGGGCATGGGGAAGAGGAAAGGGAGGAGTTAGAGGTTATATGTTATGAGTTATTGGGGAAGAGGAGGAGGAAAAAGAGTCGCAGGTCTTAAAGTCGAAGGTCAAAGGCCGGAGTTTAATGAAGTGGCAGTGTCGTTATCAGGAGTCGGCGCTGCGGGGCCGCATCGCCCTACCGTACGGACTGGATCAGGATGATCCAGCTACGATGAAGAAGTGGCTTCTTCATCTTCTGTCTTCTGTCTTGAAATCTTCTGTCTTCATCGCTGCGTCGCTCAGCAGGTGATAGAGGAAAAGGGAGTTGTATGTAAAGTAGCGCTTGAAGAGTCGGCGGGGTTCCATGGCGAGGCGGTAGGCCCATTCCATGCCGATTTTTTGAAGAAATGGTGGGGATTGTTTCACTTCGCCGGCGTGGAAGGCGAAGGCGGCGCCGATGCCGAAGTAGACACCGGGCGGGAGTTGATCCTTGTGACGCGCGATCCAGTGTTCCTGTTTCGGGCAACCGAGGCCGACCCAGATGAGGTTGGCGCCGCTGGTGCGGATTTTTTCGCAGACTTTGGTGAACTCATCGGCCGGCCATTCGCCGAAGGGGGGCGAGTAGGATCCGGCGATGATGGCATTGGGAAAGCGATCGGCGAAAGAAGTGGTGAGCTTGTCTAGGGTCGATTGCTTGCCACCGAAGAGAAAGTGGCGGAACTCGGTGCGTCCTTGCGTGGCTTTGAGCGTTTCGAGCATCAGCGTCGGGCCGTAGACGCGGTCGGGAACTTTTTCTGAATCGGCGAGTTGGGTATTGAGCGCCCAGACGAGCGGCATGCCGTCGGGGCAGATCAGGTCGAAACGTGCCATGCTGGCGCCGAAATCCGGATCATGGCGCGAGAGTGCTGCGACATGGGTGTTGGCAGCCTCGACCGCGTAGGCACGATCGGCTTTGGCCGCGTGCTCGAGGATCCATGTGACCGCGCCCGCGTAGTCGGTTGCGGCGACGGGGAGGCCGATGATGGGGAGGCGTTGCAAGGGGGGGGAAGAGTTATGGGTTATTAGTTATTTGTTATTGGGGAAGAGGAAGAGGAAGAGGTGAACATCGAACATTGAACATCGAAGGGGGAGAAGAATAGAAGAAGCACTAAATTCTAAGCATGAAATTTGAAACGAAGAGTATGAAGAGTTATTGGCTATTTGTTATTCGTTATTGGGGAAGAGGTGGGCGGGACGCCCACTCTCCTTGAAACACGGGCGGGCCTCCCGTGCCCCTCTTATGAAGAGCACGACAGGAGTGTCGTGCCTCCTTAGGGGTCTATTCGAATAACTTATAACCAATAACTACTAACTCTTTTTTTCGTCTTGTGTCTCTAGACGAGGCAGAAGGGTTCGATGGGGCGGAGATGGGGAGTGGATTGGAGTGCGGTGGCGCGTTGGGATTCTTCGGTGAAGAGGTAGAGCGCGTAGCCGCCGTAGCCGCCGCCGCAGTATTTGTGGGCGATGGATCCGGAGATGTTGGGGATGGGTTCCATGCCTTCGTCGAGTTGGGTGGCGTGGTAGAGGGAGATACCTTCGGCGAGTTTTTTGATATCGGCATTGAGGACGCCTTCGCGGGCGATGCGGGCGCTGAGCGCGATGCGGTCGAAGTCGCGCGGGGTATCGACAACGCCTGGGGTGTCGTGTTCTTTGCCGGTCCAAAGGATGGCCATTTTTCCTTTGAGGAAATCGCCGTTGCGTTTGAACTCGAGTACGGGTTTTGGGCCTGATTTCCAAACGCAGACACCGGTTTCGCGGATGACGGCCGGGTCTTGCCAGCCGACGCCGAGGTTGAGTTCCGAGTCGGTGCCATCGCGTCCGTTGAGGAGTGCCCATGCGCCGCTGCCGCCGAGGCCAGCCTGTTTTTCGTAGGGCCATTCGCGGAGTGAGACGAGTGGGGAGATCGCGCAGTTGACGATGAATTCGCCCTCGCGTGCGAAGCGCGGGACATCGAGCCAGCCGCCGGCGAAATCGATGCGCAGAGGTGCTTCGGTGGGAGCTTGGACCCAGCGGACGATGGAGGAACTTGAGACTGGCTCGAACTTCGGTGGGGTCTTGGGCAGAACGCAGTATTCGGCACCGGTTTCGGCGCAGAGCGCGCGTTTCAGGGGCTCGTATTTGTCGTCCTCGGTGACGAGGAGGAGGTCCGGCTTGATGCGGAGGAAATCCTCGCGGAAATCGATGCCTTCCTCGAGTCCGCGGCCGATCACGACTTCATCGATGATGCGCAGGCCTTTGAGCAGGGCGAGTTTGTGTTCGTCGGGTATCGAAGGTTTGCGGCGTTTGTGGTGCCAGAGCACTTCGGCCGATGCGAAGGAGACGACGAGGTAGTCGCCCATGGCCCTGGCTTCCTCGAAGAATTGGAGGTGGCCAGCGTGGAGGATGTCGTAACAACCGGAGACGAATACGGTGCGCATGGAGATAAGTGTTTAGTTTGAAGTTTTCAGTTTCAAGAGAAGAGGAAGAGTTTGCCGCGAAGGCGCAGAGGTCGCAAAGGGGCGCGGAGGTGAAGCACTAAATCTAAAGCATGAAATTCAAAACAGAAGAGACTGAGCCGCGAATGAACGCTGATCAGAACAGTTATAGGATATTGGTGATTGGGGAGAGGATGCGGGCAGGATGCCCGCGGTCCCATAGAGACACGGGCGGGCCACCCGTGCCCCTCTTTTGAAGATGCCGCTTCTGATCTAGCTTCTTCTGTCTTTAGGTCTTCTGTCTTCGCTTGTAACTGAACGCTTGAAACTTCTTCCGTTTCGAATTTCGAATTTAAGATTTTAATTTCCTATTCTTTCGCGACGGAGATGTGGTGGCCGTGGGATTTGAGGAGGGCGTGTTGGCGGGCGGTGTCGAGGTCGGAGGCGACCATTTCGGCGCACATTTCCTCGACGGTGATTTCGGGGACCCAGCCGAGTTTGGTTTTCGCTTTGGCGGGATCGCCGAGGAGGGTGTCGACTTCTGCGGGGCGGAAATAGCGGGGGTCGACTTTGACGATCACATCGCCGGGCTTGAGGGCGGGCGCTTTTGCGGGGTCGGTGACTTTCGTGACGGTGGCGATTTCATTGATGCCGGTGCCGGAGAATTCCACTTCGATGCCGGCTTCGTGGGCTGACATACGGACGAAGTCGCGGACGGAGATTTGTTTGCCGGTGGCGATGACGAAGTCCTCGGGTTGGTCTTGTTGGAGCATCATCCACTGCATGCGCACATAGTCTTTCGCGTGGCCCCAGTCGCGGAGCGAATCCATGTTGCCGAGGAAGAGGCAGGGTTCGAGGCCTTGGGCGATGTTGGCGATGCCGCGGGTGATTTTGCGGGTGACGAAAGTTTCGCCGCGGCGCGGGGACTCGTGGTTGAAGAGGATGCCGTTGCAGGCGTAGATGCCGTAGGATTCGCGGTAGTTGACGGTGATCCAGTAGGCGTAGAGTTTGGCGACCGCGTAGGGTGAGCGGGGGTAGAAGGGAGTGGTTTCCTTTTGGGGGGTTTCCTGAACGAGGCCGTAGAGTTCGGAGGTCGAGGCTTGGTAGAAACGGGTTTTCTTTTCGAGACCGAGGAAACGGATTGCTTCGAGCAGGCGCAGGGTGCCCATCGCATCGACATCGGCGGTGTATTCGGGGGCTTCGAAGGAAACCGCGACATGAGATTGGGCGCCGAGGTTGTAGACTTCGTCGGGCTGGATCTCGCTCATGAGGCGGGTGAGGTTGGACGAATCGGTGAGGTCGCCGTAGTGCAGGCGGAAGCGTGAATTCTCGACATGCGGATCTTCGTAGATGTGATCGACGCGCTGGGTATTGAAGAGTGAGGCGCGGCGCTTGATGCCGTGAACTTCGTAGCCCTTTTCGAGAAGGAACTCGGCGAGGTAGGATCCGTCTTGTCCGGTGATGCCGGTGATGAGTGCTTTTTTCATGGGGATAGAAGAGTTATTTGTTATTGGTTATTGGGGAAGAGGAAGGAGTGAACATCGAACATCCAACACTGAAGTAGGAGGGAATGAAGAAGCGGCATTTTCTTCGATCTGCAATCTGCAATCCACGATCAACAATCTACTATGCCTATCGTATCAGAGTCTCGCGTGGCCGGTGGTGAGGGTGGATTTGAAGTCTTCGTAGGCGGCGGCGAGGCCGGCTTCGAGGGTGATGATGGGTTGCCAGCCGGTGGATTTGATTTTTGTGATATCGAGTAGTTTGCGCGGTGTGCCGTCGGGCTTTGTGGGGTCGGTGAGGATTTCGCCGGTGAAGCCGGTGGTTTTGGCGACGAGTTGGGCGAGTTCGAGGATGGTGAGGTCGGTGCCGGTGCCGCAGTTCACCCAATCGGGTGGGTTGTCGAGGGTGAGGAGGTGGAAGCAGGCTGAGGCGAGGTCATCGACATGGAGGAATTCGCGGCGCGGGGTGCCGGTGCCCCAGATCGTGACCGAGTCATCGCCACGTTCTTTGGCTTCGTGGAAGCGACGGACCAGGGCTGGGATGACGTGGGAGTTTTCCGGGTGGTAGTTGTCGCCGGGCCCGTAGAGGTTGGTGGGCATGGCGCTGTGGTAGAGCAAGCCGTGCTGGGCGCGGTAGTGTTGGCAGAGTTTGAGTCCGGCAATCTTGGCGATCGCGTAGGCTTCGTTGGTCGGTTCGAGGGCCGAGGTGAGCAGGCAGTCTTCGGTCATCGGTTGCGGTGCCAGCTTTGGGTAGATGCAGGACGAGCCGAGGAAGAGAACGCGCGGAACAGCGGCACGGCGGCTGCCTTCGACGAGGTTGGCGGCGATGGCGAGGTTTTCGTAGATGAAGTCGGCCGGGTAAGTTGAGTTCGCGTGAATGCCGCCGACCTTGGCAGCGGCGATGATAACCGTGTCGGGTTTTTCGCGGGCGAGGAAATCAAAGACTGCGGCTTGGTTGC
Organism: Luteolibacter sp.; assembly: GCA_044361475.1. Taxonomy (GTDB): domain Bacteria; phylum Verrucomicrobiota; class Verrucomicrobiia; order Verrucomicrobiales; family Akkermansiaceae; genus Luteolibacter. Next base: position 14,511 of record JBIKIR010000032.1, read on the forward strand.
AGAGGTCGAGTTCGCTGCGGGTGGCGGTGATGGTGTTGAATCCACCGAGTTCTTTAGCTTTGCGAACGAGGGCGGATCCGACCATGCCGCGGTGTCCTGAGATGAAGGTTTTGTTCATGTGTGAAAACTATCGGTACTATAGGTTGCGCGTTTTCCAATAATTCGGATGTCTGCGTTCGTGAGCGATGGCGGCGATCAATATCGTTTGGCCGCGGGTAAAGTAGGCAATGTAATAGGGAAATACAGGGCAGTTTACTCTTCTGAATCCGCCCTCCCGTTCGCGCCAAAGCAGCGGATGAGCTAGGATTGTCGAGCAGGCCTCTATGATCTCATTTTTAAAGCGTTCGCCGAGGCCAGACTGCTTGTTCTCCTAAAATTCGACTGCTTCCGCGAACTCAATGCGAGCTTCGGGCAGAAATTCGAGATTCATTGAGCAAGTTTTTGTTCGATTTCGACAAACACTTGAGCCGCGGGAATTCCATGAGTCTCACCAGCGTCATAACGCATGATGCGTTGGCGAATTTCGGTGGTCCATGTGTTCTCGCAGTCGGTTTCATGAACTGGCTCAACGCTTGCCAGGATTCTTTGCGCTAGCGTGTACCATTGGTCCATCGGAAGCTCTGCCGCAATTTGGGCCAGATCATCGATTGTCTGTATCATTTCGGAAATATAAGTGATGGTTCTTTTTGCGTCCAGTCGTCAATTCGGAGGTTGTGGCGCAGCGGGGCTGGATCGCCAATGCAGAAGCATATCCAGAGGCTAGTCATTCAACGGACCGTTGCGGAGAACGGTCCCTGCCTTTCGCGCTTTTCTCCCGTTTCGAATTTAGAATTTAGAATTTAGAATTTCTCCACTTGGGCACGCTGCCGCCCGTGGTCGATCCTTACGCGATCGCGTAGGGAAACCTTCGGTGGGTGATTTGGGGTAAGGGTGGGGTGCCGGCCTATTTCCGGGGTTCAGTCCTGGGGGATAGGCTTGCGTGGGAGGAGAATGGAGAACAGGTCGACATCGATGGCCTGGGGTTGACCGAGGAAATCGAGGAGGATTTTCACGCGTTCGGCGGCGGGTGCGACCGAGACGATGGTGCCGCGCATGCCTTGGAGGGGGCCGTGGGCGACCTCGACTTCCTCGCCGATCTGGAGGATCGGGCTGACAGAGAGCGTTTCGGGGTCGTCCTGGGAGCGTTTGCGGACATCCTGGCGGAGGGTTTCGACGAAGGATTCCGGTACGCTGGGGATTTCGGTGCCGAAGCGGACGAGGCCACGGACGCCTTGGCAGAAGGTCACCGCGCGTTCCATTTCCGCGAGGTTGAATTTTGCGAGCAGGTAGCCGGGGAAGAGCGGTTCGATCCACCAGACTTTGCCACGTCGGGTGGCCTTGCGGTAGCGGAGGCGGGGGCAGAACACCTCGATGCCTTCGAGTTCCTTGAGGTGTTCGGCGGCGATGTGTTCCCGTTTGGTTTGCGTGCGGACGCAGAACCAGCTGGGGATGTCTTGGGGGGAGGGGTTCATTGGCCGAGGATTCGTTGAATCAGGGGGAGTACTCTGCCGCCGTTGCGGATCCAGTGGTCGAGGCGGTCGGTGCGCTCGAGAAGGAACTTGCGGCGATCGGGGTCGGATTCCGTGTTGGCGAGGTCGCCGAGGCGTTTGATTTTGTGGCGTCCGCTGTCGAGGTGGGGGCGGATTTGTTCGCGGATGAAGCCACCGACGAGGCGTTTGAGTTCAACGGCCGGTTCGTAGTAGGTGCGTCTTTCGCCGTTGCCATTGCCATTGGTTTCGCGGACGGCGCCGAGGCTTTTGAGGGTGCGGAGGCCTTGGCTGGCGGAGCCTTTGCTGATTTTCAGGCGCTGGACTAGGTCGTCGAGCGAGAGCGGGGTTTGGGAAATGAAGAGGAGCCCGTAGATTTCTCCGATCGAAGGGGGCAGGCCAAGGACGCGGACGCCATCCACGAAGACCGCGAGGACTTCGCGTTCGATCGAGTCGACTTGCTGCCGGGTGCCGTGATCAAGCTCCTGCATGTGTGAATACTAGTGCGGGTGGTGGTTTGTTCAATAAAATTTGAACAAATATACGCATTCAAATCTTGCCCGGTGGGGCGGGCTCTGATGGGTTTTTGGTATGCGAATCTTGGTCACTGGAGGTGCGGGCTTTTTGGGATCCCATTTGTGTGAGCGTTTGCTCAACGAGGGCAACGAGGTCATTTGTATGGACAACTTCTTCACGGGGCGTAAGCGCAATGTGCTACATCTGATGGACAACCCGTATTTTGAGCTCGTGAGGCACGATGTGATCGAGCCCTTCAAGTTTGAGGTCGATCAAATTTACAATCTCGCCTGCCCGGCCTCGCCGCCGCACTACCAGCACAATCCGATCAAGACCACCAAGACATCGGTGATGGGTGCGATCAACTGCCTTGGTTTGGCCAAGCGGGTGGGTGCGCGGGTTTTCCAGGCCTCGACCTCCGAGGTCTATGGCGATCCCGAGGTGCATCCACAGCCCGAGTCGTATCGCGGCTGTGTGAATCCGATCGGCATCCGTGCGTGTTATGATGAGGGCAAGCGCTGTGCTGAGACCCTGTTTTTTGATTATCACCGCCAGAATCAGGTTGATATTCGAGTAGTGCGTATTTTCAACACCTATGGTCCGCGCATGCTGCCCGATGACGGTCGGGTAGTTTCCAATTTCATTGTGCAGGCCTTGCAGGGCAAGGATCTGACGATTTACGGCGACGGCACGCAGACGCGCTCGTTTTGTTATGTCGACGACCTTATTGAGGGTTTTGTGCGTTTGATGAATCATCCTTCGCAGACCGGACCGGTAAACATTGGAAATCCCGGTGAATTCACCATGTTGGAGCTTGCCGAAATGGTGCTCAAGAAGGTCGGTGGTCCGTCGAAGGTGACGCATCTGCCCTTGCCGGGTGATGATCCGAAGCAGCGTCGCCCGGACATTTCGTTGGCCGAGGCTGATCTTGGTTGGAAGCCAAAGGTTGCGCTTGAGGATGGTCTGGATCCGACCATCGAGTATTTCCGCAAGTTGTTGGCGGCGAGTTGAGAAATCCGCTTGGAATCCGCTGCGGCATTGCATAGGGATTTCCTCCCCATGGCGAAGCAGGCACTCGGAAAAGGACTTGGAGCATTGATCAAAAAAGGTGCGGCGAGCTCCGTGTTGGAGGCGGACGCATCCGGTCGTGACATCAAGCGCGTGCGTGATGTGCCGCATGACCAAGTGGTGCCGAGCCCGCTGCAACCGCGCACGCATTTCATCGAGTCGCCGCTCGACGAGCTTGTCGAATCGATCCGCCAGCATGGGATCATCCAGCCGCTGATCGTGCGTCCGGTGGGTGGCAAGCTTGAGCTCATCGCCGGTGAGCGTCGCTGGCGCGCGGCGGGCAAGTTGGGTTTGGCGACTGTGCCGGTGATTGAGCGCGAGGCATCCGATCGCGATGTGCTCGAGATGGCCTTGATTGAAAACCTCCAGCGCGAGGATCTCAATCCGATGGAAGAGGCCGCGGGTTATGTGCGCTTGGCGAAAGAATTTGCGATGAGGCAGGATGAAATCGCATCGCGCGTTGGCAAGTCGCGGGCGAGTGTGGCCAATGCCATGCGTTTGCTTGATCTGCATGCCGATGTGCAATTGCTCGTCGCGCAGGGCAGGCTGACGGTTGGTCATGCGAAGGCGGTGCTGTCGATCAAGGATCATGCCGAACAGTTGCTGGTGTCGGATCAAATCATCCGCCGGCAGCTCACGGTGCGCGCGGCAGAGAAGCTATCGCAATCGATCGCCAATGGCAGCAATGGCTCCGGTGCCGATGGCTCCAAGCCGGCAGTTTCGCGCGAGGTCGATGTGCATGTGCGGGCAATCGTCAACCGCCTGCGCGAGCATCTCGCGACGCACGTGTCGATCCAGCATTCGGCGAAGAAGGGCAAAATCGAGATCGAGTATTACGGTAATGACGATCTCGCGAGGTTGCTTGAGCTGATGGGTTTGCGCTCGATCGATTGAGGGTGGGTGTGGTGAGGATGGATCATTTTCCGCTACCGCGTGGCGGGTATCGCTTGCCGTGACGCGCGTTCGGCGTTAGCAGAGGGCATCAAACGACGATCTTTCAGTTTCCTGTTGGCCAAGCGGTATCTCAATCCGCGTCGCGCAATGTTGTCCTCGTTCACGCTGATCTCGCTGATTGGCGTGATGCTCGGGGTCTTGGTGCTGGTGGTGGTGATGGCGGTGTATGCCGGTCTTGAGCGTGATGTGAAGGGGCGCTTGTTGGGTTTCACGCCGCACATTTTGTTGCGGCAGAACATGGAGATCGGCGAAGGGCCGATGCAGGATTGGCAGGAAATGGCAGCGAAGGCCAAGGCCTTGCCGCGGGTGCAATCGGCCACCGCGTTTGTGTCGGACAACGTCATCATTGATTTCGAATCGTGGCAGCGTCCGGTGATGTTTCGCGGGATTGATACTTCGGATGCGGCGCAGGTCGAAGGCATCGCGCGGATGCTGGATCGCGAGGGTCATCCCGATTCCACGGCGGATCTTGGAATTGATGACCGGGTGGTGGTTTCCTCGGTGCTTGCCGATCAGCTTGGTCTGCGCGTGGGGGACTCGGTGCGTTTGTATTCGACGCGGAATTTTGAAGAGGTCATGCGGGTCTACCGTGCGACCGAGAAGCCGCCATTGCGCGAGGCGTATGCTGATGCGTGGAAGCGTGCGTCGGAAATTTTGGAAAAGGGATGGAGTGCGAAGCAGGGTGCGGCGAGCATTCCGATTGGTGAGCTCAGCGATGCGTATCAGTTGCTGAGCAAGCTTTCGGGCGAGGTCATCCGCGGGCCTGAGCGTGAGTTGCTTGTGGGCTTGATGCTGGCGATGGAGGCGGCAGAAAAAGATGAGGCAGCGGGCGTGTATCGGGTCGATGCCGAGACGAGAAAATCGTTGGCCGATGGCATCGATGCCTTGCGAAAAACCGATGCCGAAAAGATGGATGGCGAGGCACTCAAGGGTCTCAAGAGCATTGTGCTGCCGAAGGAGGTCACGGTCGCGGGCGTGTATCTCGCGTCGCAGATGGCAGTGACGCCTGAGTTGTTTGTGCCGCTGCCATTAGCGCAGGATCTTGCGGGCTTGGGCGAGGGTGTGCAGGGGATTTCGTTGCGGCTTGATGATGCCTATGCGGCCGAGCAGGTTGCGGCCGCGTCGCGTGATGCGCTGGGGCCGGGTTGGTCTTTGCTCACTTGGGGCGCGCAGTATCAGACCTTCTTCGCATTGATCAACCAACAGCGGGTGATGATGTATTTTGCCTTGTCGTTCATCGTGTTGGTTTCGGCATTTTCGATGATGGCGGTGATGTTCACTGTTACGATCCAGAAGCGTCGTGAGATTGGCGTGATGAAGGCCTTGGGTGCGGCGCCGGGACAGATCGTGAGGGTGTTTCTCTATCAGGGCATGATCCTTGGGTTCTGCGGCGCGGTGCTGGGTGTGCTGTTGGGGCGTTTGGTGATTCATTTTCGCGGGCCGATCCAAGGTGTGTTTCGTTCGCTTGGTTTTGATCCGTTTGCGGCATCGTTCACCGGCTTTGGTGTTTTGCCGGCGCACCACAATGTTTCCGAGCAGGTCGTGATTGCGGTGATGGCGTTTGTGTTGTGTTCGCTGGCGGCGTGGGTGCCTGCAGTTTTTGCGGCGCGCAGCGATGCGGCCAAGTCGTTAAGAAATTTGTGAGTGATGGAAATTTGGATCGTCAAAGATGGTGAGAGGTCGGGTCCGTATCAGGACTTCGAAGTGCGGCGGCGGATCAATGCCGGTGAGTGGGATGAGAACACGCCCGCCTGGCATGAGGGCATGAAGGAATGGGGTGTGCTGGGCGGGATCGAGTATTTTCGCCGGGAGTTTCAGAAAGAGCCGGATCCTGTGAAGCCTCCTTCGCTTGGCGAGGTGGCGATGGAAAAAAATCCCGAGCAAGGCATCGCTTCAGCGGCCGACAGCAAACTGCGCCTTGGTCGGCGTTTTTGGGCGAGGTGGTTTGACCTCTATCTTTACGAGGGCATCTGGTGGATTGGGATGTGGGCGATGGGAAGGGACATCGGGGCCTTGCTCGACCAGACATGGGTCATGATTTTGCATTTTCTGCCGTGGTTTGCGTTGGAGGTTGTTTTGCTGCATCGCTTTGGGACCACGCCGGGCAAATGGCTGATGGGCCTGAGCGTGCTGAATCGAGATGGTTCGCGGATGAGTCTTGCGGAATCGATGCGGCGCGCGTGGCGGGTTTACTTCATCGGCATTGGCATGGGCTGGGGCTTGCTGGCCTTGATCTGCCAATTGATGGCCTTGGTGGGAGCAAAGCGGTTGGGGATGCCGATTTGGGATCACGCCGGTGGACACCACGTGGTCGCCGAGCCCTTGCGAGGAGCGCGGGTGGGGGCATTTGTTTGCCTTTGGCTTGTGGCTTTGCAGATGCAGATGGCGGTGGTGTCGCCGTATGTCATCGAGCGCGTTGGCAAAATGTTTCCATCGATCAAGGAGACCTATGAAAGGAATCCGCCGCGCCACTTGCCGAAGCGTGATTGAAGCCGTAGTTCGGAAGAGGAACCACGAAATTCACGAAGGGCACGAATGGGGGGTAGTCAGCCAACCAAAGGGCAATGATTTGAAATGACCACTGATTGAACAGATTTACAGATTTTTGATGGGCGAAATTGGTGCCAATGCCATGCGGTATTTTGAATCAGTCCATCAGTGAAATCAGGGGTTGATCCACTTGTTGTACCGACAATGAACAAGCCACCGTTTTGCGGTGGCTTGTGCGAGTCGTCGGGTGATGAAGCTGGCGGGTCGATCAGGCCAGAGCGAGAAGCTTGGCCTTGAGTTGATCCTTGGTGACGCTGGCGCCGACGATTTGGTCCTTCACTTCGCCGTTCTTGAAGAACAGGAGGAGGGGAATCGAGCGGACATTGTATTTCACTGCGAGGTCGCGCGCGTTGTCGACATTGACCTTGCCGACTTTGGCTTGATCGCCGAGTTCGCCGGAGAGTTGATCGATGATCGGTCCGATCATTTTGCAGGGTCCACACCATTCCGCCCAGAAATCGACGAGGACGGGCACGGAGGAGTTGATGACTTCGGATTCGAAATTTGTTTCAGTGAGGTTCAGGGCCATGGCGGTTAATGTGGTGAGTGTTGGGGTGGAGTCAAGGGCCTTGCGGCGATGAATCGCGTGGTTTCCCTGACTTCGCGTTTTAGAGTCCGGTGGGCAAATTGCCAGCGGCGAATGCGAGATACAGCACGACCAGCGTGAGAACGATGTTGATGATGGGCAGAGCCATGGTGGTGGGTGATTAGAAGGGAAGGACTTGTGACCACTGACCCGCGTTCGGGTTGTCTTCTGCGTTGATCCATACGCTGGCGACCATCAGTTGCGTTACCAGCACCACGATCGAGGCGGCGAGTCCGACGCCGGCGAGGATTGTAAGAACACCATTGCTGGTTTCGATTTCTTCCTCCTCGTCTGATTCTTCCTGCCCCAAGGAGGCCACTTTGGGCGTTGGGAGAGTGGCGCCCGGTGTTGCGGGTGATTTGATCGGGATGGTGGCCTGCGGGAGTATTGGAACGGTGCTGGCAGGTTTAGGTGGGCCGTTGGGGGCTAGATTGATGGTTGGCGCTCCGGGAGTTGCTGCGCCAGCGGCTGGTCGGAGGGGGATGGTGGGCGCGGGCGCGCCGGGAGTTGCTGCGCCAGCGGCTGGGCGGAGAGGGGTGGTGGGCGCGGGTGCACCGGGAGCGACTGGCGCGCCCGCTGGTCGGAGGGGAATGGTCGGGGCGGGTGTTGCCGGGCGTGGGGCGGCTGAAGCCGTGGGTGTCGGTACTGAAATCGGTGCGACCGCGCTGGCGAGAGGTGCAGTCTTGGGTGGATTTGCCGAGGCGGTGGCGCTTGGAATCACGACGGGCTTCGGTGGCGCGATTGGCGTGGGCGGGGCAATCGGAATGGAAGGTTTTGGAATGGGTGGAGTGTTTTCGCTCATACGCGCTTGTTGGTGTGATGTTTGGTCAAGTTGGCAAAGCAGCCTTGGGCTGTCAAACCCCCAGCCTGAGATGACGCGTTTTTTTTGGTGTGATTTTCCCAGCTTCGTGGTTCCTATCCGGCAGCCGACATGTCCGCCGATAAAAATGCCATCAGTCCGACCCGTGCTCAGGATTTTCCCGAGTGGTACCAGCAAGTGATCCGAGCCGCGGATCTTGCGGAGAATTCCGAGACGCGCGGGTGCATGGTGATCAAGCCATGGGGCTATGGAATTTGGGAACTGATCCAGCGTCAGTTGGATGTGCGTTTCAAAGAGACCGGTCACCAGAACGCGTATTTTCCGTTGTTGATTCCGCTTTCCTATCTCGAAAAGGAGGCCGAGCACGCCGAGGGATTTGCGACCGAGTGCGCGGTGGTGACGCATCACCGCTTGGAGGCGGTGAAGGATGAGGTGACGGGCAAGACGCGGATGATCCCGACCGGCGAGTTGGCCGAGCCGTATGTGATTCGCCCGACTTCCGAGACGATCATCGGTGCGGCGTTCGCGCGTTGGGTCGAGTCGTATCGCGACTTGCCGTTGTTGATCAATCAATGGGCGAATGTGATGCGCTGGGAAATGCGGCCGCGGATGTTTCTGCGCACGGCAGAGTTTTTGTGGCAGGAGGGTCATACGGCGCACGAAACCGCGGCCGAAGCGCTTGATGAAACCCGATTGATGCACGGCGTGTATGAGGAATTTTTGCGCGATCATCTTGCGATCCCGGTGATCCCCGGGGAAAAGACCGAGAACGAGCGGTTCCCCGGGGCGGACATGACGCTCACAGTGGAGGCGATGGTGCAGGACAAGAAGGCGATCCAAGCCGGCACTTCGCATTACTTGGGTCAGAATTTTTCCAAGGCGCAGAACATTTCGTTCACCGGGCGTGATGGCACTTTGCAGCATGCGCATACCACATCGTGGGGTGTCTCGACGCGAATGATCGGCACGCTGATCATGGCGCATTCGGATGATGACGGCTTGGTGTTGCCACCGCGGGTCGCGACGCAACAGATTGTGATTTTGCCGGTTTCGCCGAAGGAGGAAACGCGCGAGGCGGTGTTTGCGGCGTGCCAGGACTTGGCTGCATCGCTGCGCAAGCAGGTTTCGCACGGCGATGCCTTGCGGGTGCATGTCGATACGCGCGACCTCAATGGCGGCGTGAAGAAATGGGAGTGGATCAAAAAGGGCGTGCCGATCCGCATTGAGATCGGGCCGCGCGATTTGGAAAGCGGCAAGGTCTGTGTGCAGCGAAGGGATCGACCGATCGCGCAAAAGGAATTCATGACGCGTGAGGAATTTGTCGCTTCGGCGGCAGCGACGCTGGATGAGATCCATGGCAATCTGCTCGCACGTGCGCGTGAGTTTCGCGATGCGAACATCATGGCATGCGGGTCGATCGAAGCGTTTCACGCGCACTGGGCGGGTGAGAATCCGGGTTGGCTTTGCACGCCATGGGCGGGGACCGCGGAAGAAGAGGAGCAACTTTCCAAACAGCACAAGATCACCATTCGCTGTCTGCCGCTCGACCGCGTCGAGTTGCCGGCACATGTGACGGATGCCTTGGGCTCGAAGTGCATTCTTACCGGCAAGGAGACGAGCGTGCGTGCGATCTGGGGAAGGAGTTATTAAGAGTTTCAAACCGGTAGGGCGATGCGGCCCGCGGCGCCGATGATCCTTTGGCCTAGTGCTCCTCAATTTTTCGGCTGATTGGATTTTTGCGTTTTCCAAGTCGGGGTGGGTAGGCATGGTGGGGGCATGCGATACATTGAGCGTTTGCGGCAGCGGATTGGTGTGACGGGTTCTCGTTTGTGCGTGGGTTTGGATCCGCGGCCGGGTGAGGGTGGTGCGGCGGTGGCGCGCGAAATGTTGCTGCGCGTGATCGAGCAAACGGCTCCCTACGCGGCGGCATTCAAGCCGAACATGGCATACTTCGAGGCGATGGGGCTTGAGGGCATACGCCTGTTGGAGGATTTGCTCAAAGGGATGCCTTCGGAAGTGCCGGTGATTCTTGACGCCAAGCGCAGTGATATCGGCGAAACGCAGAAGTACTACGCGCAAGGATATTTTGATAAGTGGAATGTCGACGCAGTAACATTGAATCCATTTCTCGGTTACGATTCGATCGAGCCGTTTCTCGATTGGCAGGGTAAAGGGGTCTACTTGCTCGCGGTGACCTCGAATGCCGGATCGGCGGATTTCCAGCGTCAGCAACTCGCCGACGGGCGTGCGGTTTATGAATTGGTGACGGCGCTGGGCGTGCGTTCGCAGCGTGAGGATCGTGCAACCGATGTGGGCTATGTCGTGGGTCTGACGAATGCCGCAGATGTGCTGGCGAAATTCCCCGACGCGCCATTGTTGATTCCTGGCCTTGGCGCGCAGGGCGGCGATCTTGCGGCGCTGGCTGCGGCAGGTCGCAGTGCGCCGGATGTGATCAATGTTTCGCGCGGCATTCTATACGCCGGCGATGAACTGGATTACGCGGCGCGGGCGAGTGAATGGGCCGGGAAAATTGCCGCAGCTTATCCGGCGTGAATAATCTGGCTGCTCTACCTCAAACACGCAGTCGCAAATCACGCGCACTCCATAGCATGTCGGCCGCAGGACGTGCGCTGCCTCTCAGTTTCCGCGCGCCATCTTTGCGTCTTGGGCTGAAGCGCTCCCTTGCGCCGGCGAAGGTTTCGTTGACAAATGCCTTGCTGCCAATCACCGCGCCGTCGGTGAAATATCGCACGCGACAGCGTAGCATTCCCGCCATGCCAAGGTCGGGCAGGACGGTACCGTTCTCTTTCGCTTCCAAGGCTTCCGCAGTGTTCATCTGCGGCCTCACCACTCCTTTTTCGACATTGGCATTTCCACTCTTGCGGCCCAGCGCAAGCCCCATCGCGCGCCGATAGATGCGCGAAATTTCTTTCCATCGATCCGCCTCGAAGCCTGCTCCCTGATGGCTCATGCAGGCTCGAACAAGCCCTTCGCGCGCCTTCTTGCCATTGCCCTTTGGCCCGCCTCCCACTGCCTCGCCATAG